>JAUYQT010000595.1 GCA_030697085.1 Azonexus sp.
GGCTTTCGGATTCTCGAAGCCGAATCAGCAGCTTAGAGAATAAACGGGGATTTTTTCATGATTCCCGGCCGACCCTCAACAAGCTCCAACGCCTTACCACCATTTGCAAATCCCTTAACCGACCCTTGACCAACTACCGGCAAACCGGCCGGGTAACCAAAAATCCATACATTCTCGCCTTGAATGACTTCAGAGCTAAACCGTACCGGCTTACCCACAAAGCTACCAACGAGAACGCAGGCATCAAGTTCACCCAACCGGTAATACTTAACCACTTTGTACCAGTCACCTGTTTGACGATGCATTACACGGGGCCAACCGCCTTTACCGTCGACAATATGACAGTTGGTCAATATCTTGTCGACAGCAACGAGAACGCCCGTACCCGAGGACGTTTTATTCCCGCTGGCCACTTCAATTTTATAGATACCCGCTTCGACGGAATAAGGATTGTCCGCCACCGCAGCCGAAGCAAAACACGCAAACAGAATCATCAATAATGTTTTCATGCTGCGATTAGACCGCAAACAATAGCTGTTTGCATACCCAATAGCATAAAACATCAAACCAACCCCACTTGAAAACTATCAATCTAAAGGGCTAATTCTGATTCAGCCATCGGTGCAATTGAGGTCAATTCCGGTTTTGCCGGTTTTTCTTGTTTTTCGGGTAGCCGCTTTTCTTCCGACCTGCCCCAGTCTTTGAATATGCCGTTGTTTGCAATCTGATTGCAGAGGCCAAACGGGGCCTGATATTTATTGCCTTGCTGATCGAGACATTTACAACTTGCCGGTTTGTCTCGCCACGCCTCAACGGATACGCAAATCGACGGCCAAGGAGCATCTGTTGGCTTGGTCTTTCAGGTGATTAGCCAGCGATATGAGCGGGGTTCAACCGTGATCACTACCAACCGTGCCTTCAAGCAATGGCCTGAAATCTTTAATAACGACAGCACACTCACTTCTGCTTTGCTGGATCGGCTTCTGCATCACGCGGAGTCCATCGTTATCGAGGGGAAGTCCTACCGGATGCGCGAACTGGCTAACGAATAAAACCGCAAATAATCCTCAAAAATAAGCCGCCGAATACCTGAAATGCAGGCCGGCGGCTTTCGTACGTCTGAAATCTGACTACAACTGGTCAAATCGTTAGTCCACTTTTAACCCGACTATTTCCGACCAGCTTCCTCTCGGCGCCGACAAGCGGCTTTAGCGTGCAACTTTAGCCCGAGGGCACCAACGACCTTCAAAATGGTATCGAAGCCGGGACTGCGTTCTCCGGAAAGCGCTTTGTAGAGGCTTTCCCGGGACAGTCCAGCATCCCGAGCGACTTGGGACATGCCTTTGGCTCGGGCAATGTCACCAAGAGCCTTGGCAATAGAACTGGCGTCGCCATTCGCTTCTTCGAGGCAGGCTTCAAGATAAGCGGCTATTTCCTCCGGTGTTCTGAGATGCTCTGCAACGTCATAGCGTGTGGTATCAGTTTTAGTCATGGCAATTACTCCTGAAGGTTGCGGGCAAGACGCAAGGCTGTTTTGATGTCCTTGGCTTGTGAGCCTTTATCGCTGCCCGCCAGGAGAATAATCAGCTCATGCCCGCGCTGCCTGAAATACACCCAATAACCGGTGCCGTAATTGATTCGAAGTTCGGAACCCCCTCGCCGACAGGCTCGACATCGCCGGGGTTTCCCGCAGCGAGGCGTTCAATTTTTACCTGGATACGCGCTCTTGCTTGAATGTCGCCGAGACCATCAAGCCAATGCGAAGAGATCGGTCTTTCGAATTTCGATCATGAAATGAATGTAGCCGCGCGGCTACATGTTATCAATGGTGAATCGAGACTGATCAAAGGGGCTCATTTGGCCATCAAGCCCCTTCAATCATCAAACACAAGCGCAATGCTGCTACAAGACCTCAAAACACCTCATCGCCCAACCCGGCCAGCGCCGCATCCCCTGCCCTGACTGTTTCACCGTAGGCGGCGGCTTGCGGCAGCATCTGGTCGGCGTAGAAGTGGGCGGTGGCGATTTTGGCGCGGTAGAAGGTTTGGTCGCCTTCGCCTTGGTCTAGGTAGCCGGCGGCGGCCAAAGCGGCTTTGCCCATGAACCAGCCGCCAGAAACGGTGACGGCGAGATGCAGATACGGCACTGCTGCGGTCAACACGCCGGAAAGGCCGGTTTTTGCGTTGGCGGCCAGCCATTCGGTGGCTTTGACCCAGGCTTGCAGGGCTTCGCCGAGGCGTTGGGCGATGGCTTGCAATTCGGGACGCGGCGAAGCACTCAGTGCCTTGGCGGTAGCGGCGATTTCACCGAAAACGACGCGGGCCGTGGCGCCCTGGTCACGCATCAGTTTGCGGAACAGCAGGTCGTTGGCCTGAATGCCGGTGGTGCCTTCGTAGATGGTGGTGATGCGCGAATCGCGCCAGTGCTGGGCCGCGCCGGTTTCTTCGATGAAGCCCATGCCGCCGTAGATCTGGATGCCGAGCGAGGTGACTTCGATGCCCATTTCGGTGCCGCCGCCCTTGACGATGGGGATCATGAATTCGGCGAGGTAGAGGTGGCGCTTTTTCTTTTCGGCATCTTCAACGGCATGCGCCCGGTCGAGCAGGCCGGAGGCGTAGTAGGCCATGGCGCGGCAGGCTTCGACGCGGCATTTCATCAGCATCAGCATGCGGCGAATGTCGGGGTGTTTGTCGATGGTGACCAGGGCTTCGCCGGTCAGTGCGTCACGGCCTTGCTTGCGTTCGCGGGCGAAGGCCAGCGCCTGCTGGTAGGCTCGTTCGCCGAGAGCGATGCCTTGCAAGCCGACGCCGAGACGAGCTTCGTTCATCATGATGAACATGTATTCGAGGCCGCGATTGGCTTCGCCGAGCAGGTAGCCGACGGCACCGCCATTATCCCCATAGGCCATGACACAGGTCGGACTGGCGTGGATGC
>JAUYQT010000630.1 GCA_030697085.1 Azonexus sp.
GGAGATTAGTGCACACCATGATCTTATATTTACCGACCGGCTTCAGATCATACATGTTGTAGAAAGAGGCGACCTCAAATGCTGCCATTGGAGGCATATCAAGATAGTTCGCTACCGCTTCAATTGCATCCTGCGGCAGCCAACCTTTTTCTTCCTGAGCGTGTGCCAAACAAGCCATCACCGCCGACTGTTTCTGAGCAGCGGGGTATTTTGCAACCTCGCGAGCGAACTTCTGGAGGGTTTCAGGACAAAACATCAGCGGTCAATCTCACCAAAAACAATATCTTGGGTACCGATAATCGTAACTACGTCGGCAATCATATGGCCCCGTGCCATTTCGTCCATCCCCGCAAGGTGAACATAACCAGGTGCCCGGATTTTCATACGGTAAGGCTTGTTAGCGCCATCCGAAATAAAATAAATTCCAAACTCACCTTTAGGGTGCTCGATGGCAGCATAAGCCTCACCAGCTGGCACATGAATTCCTTCAGTAAAGAGCTTGAAATGATGAATCAACTCTTCCATATTGGACTTCATATCTTCGCGAGGCGGAGGCGCAACCTTGTGATTCTCGGTAATAACGGGGCCGGGATTTTTTCTTAGCCAATCGATACATTGCTTGATAATCCGGTTCGATTGAAGCATTTCTTCCATCCGAACCAAGTAACGGTCATAGCTATCACCGTTCACACCTACCGGGATATCGAAATCAACTTTGTCATATGCAGCATATGGCTGTTTTTTACGCAAATCCCAAGCAATACCAGAACCCCGCAACATGGCACCAGAAAACCCCATCTGAAGAGCCCGCTCAGGTGTCACGACGCCAACATTAACCAAACGCTGCTTCCAGATACGGTTGTCGGTCAAAAGCGTATGATATTCGCTGTGATATGTTGGAAATCGATTGGTGAAATCTTCAAGAAAATCCAGTAGCGATCCACTACGATTTACGTTTAACTCTTTCGCTTTTTTAGCACTCGTCCACGTTGACGCCTCGTATTGAGGCATACGCTCTGGCAAGTCGCGATACACACCACCAGGACGGTAGTATGCTGCGTGCAAACGCGCCCCGGAAACAGCCTCATAAGCATCCATCAAATCTTCGCGTTCGCGGAAGGTGTAAAGAGCCATCGTCATTGCACCTACGTCCAGCGCATGACAACCAATCCATAACAAATGATTGAGTAAGCGAGTAACCTCGTCGAACATGGTACGAATATACCTGCCACGTTCCGGTACTTCGATACCTAGCAGCTTTTCCGTTGCCAAACAGTAGGCATGTTCATTACACATCATGGAGACATAGTCCAGACGATCCATGTAAGGAACAGATTGCACCCACGTACGAGTCTCGGCCAGTTTTTCAGTGGCACGATGCAAAAGACCGATATGCGGGTCCGCACGCTGCACAACCTCGCCATCCAGTTCGAGCACCAAGCGAAGAACGCCGTGCGCAGCCGGGTGCTGTGGCCCAAAATTAAGTGTGAAATTGCGGATATCAGCCATGCACAGGATCTCCGTAGCAGTCTTCACGAAGGATACGCGGCGTATTTTCGCGTGGTTCAATGGTGACTGGTTGATAAATGACACGGGCCTGATCTGGGTCGTAACGCATTTCTACGTAACCGGAAATCGGGAAGTCCTTACGGAACGGATGGCCGATAAAACCGTAATCAGTAAGAATCCGACGCAAGTCATCGTGGCCAACAAAAGCTATTCCGTAAAGATCAAAAGCTTCGCGCTCAAACCAGTTAACGCTTTTCCAAATACCTGTGATTGAATCAATCGACGGAAAGTCATCATCTTCAGCGAACACACGCACTCGCAAGCGCCAATTTTTATTTATTGAGAGCAGATGAATAACGGAAGCAAAGCGGCGCCCTTGCCAAGCCCCCTCACCATAAGTGGAATAATCTACGCCACAAAGATCAATCAATTCTTCGAATTGAAAATCAGACTCATCTCTTAAAGCAGTCATCACCGCCAGATAATCGGCAGCGGCAACTTCGACGGTAATTTCACCCAGAACAAGCTTCAAAGATTTGAGCTTGTCTCCAAAATGCATTTGCAAGTTTTGGCTAAGCGTTTCCAACTTGGCAGACATATCTAATCAGCCTTGGCTATTAACGAGCGATTGTATTAGTACGGCGAATTTTGTTTTGCAACTGAATAATGCCGTAAAGTAAGGCCTCCGCGGTCGGCGGACATCCCGGAACATAGATATCAACAGGAACTATTCGATCGCAACCACGTACCACCGAGTAAGAATAATGGTAGTAACCACCACCATTAGCACAGGACCCCATTGAAATAACCCAACGCGGCTCAGCCATTTGGTCGTACACCTTACGCAGAGCTGGGGCCATTTTATTGGTCAAGGTACCCGCAACAATCATCACATCAGACTGCCGGGGACTACCGCGAAATACCACACCAAAACGGTCGAGATCATAACGGGAACAACCCGCATGAATCATTTCAACAGCACAGCAGGCCAGCCCAAACGTCATAGGCCACAAGGAGCCAGTGCGCATGTAGTTAATTAACTTGTCGGCAGTAGTAGTTACAAACCCTTCTTGAAGAACACCCTCAATAGCCATGGCTCATTCCCATTCCAGCGCACCCTTAGCCCAGGCATAGACATACCCAACGACCAGGATTGCAACAAAAACCAGCATTTCAATGAAACCAAATAGCTTGATCGACTCTGTCGCTACGATATCCTTGAAAATAGCAGCCCATGGAAAAAGGAATGCAATTTCGAGATCGAACAGAATGAATAGAATGGCAATCAAGTAGTAGCGCACATCAAACTTCATGCGCGCGTCTTCAAAAGCCTCAAAGCCGCACTCGTAAGGGGATAGCTTTTCTGCATCCGGCCTACTGGGCGCAAGAAGAAAACCCATCGCAATTGGCAAAACCCCAATCGCAACCCCAACCAGAACGAACATCAA
>JAUYQT010000631.1 GCA_030697085.1 Azonexus sp.
ATATGCCGAGCGCAAATAATTCGGTTCAATAAATTCAACAGAGGAAAAAGCGATGGGAATGCTGCAGGAATTCAAGGAGTTTGCGGTCAAGGGCAATGCGATGGATCTCGCCGTCGGCGTCATTATCGGCGGTGCTTTCAGCAAAATTGTTGATTCCATTGTCGGTGATCTGATCATGCCGCTGGTTTCCCGCATTGTCGGCAAACTCGATTTCTCCAATCTTCTGCTTGTGCTCGGCGATAACCCGAATAACCTGGTGGCGCTGGCTGATCTGAAAAAAGCCGGCATCCCGGTTTTTGCCTACGGTTCGTTCCTGACCATTCTGGTCAACTTCGTCATTCTCGCTTTCATCATCTTCATGATGATCAAGCAGATGAACCGCCTGCGTTCCCCGGCGGCACCTGTACCGGTTCCCGAAGCCCCCGCGACGCCGGAAGATGTCATGCTGCTACGTGAAATTCGCGATGCGCTGAAAAAGTAAGCCAGCGTTGTTTCTGCTTGAAAAAGCCGCATTTTTGCGGCTTTTTTAATTTAAGCCCCGGCTCGCCCATCGGCGTATTTTCATTATTGGCGTTCGGGTATTACGGTTGTTATTGATCCGGGTGGCCACTTGGTGCAATCTGCATGTGGGTTACCTGGTTCTGCGGCTAGTTTTGTCAAACCGTTGCTGCCACATGTCGAAGTGGTTTTCGAGCGAAGGGTTTTCAAGCCATGCGTATTTTTTTATCGATCATTACGCTTGTCTGCGCCAGTGCGCCGTGCGTCGCAGCGGCGCCAGTCCAGCCTGTCAGCCGTCTTGAGGCTATCGTCTCGGCGGGGCGGATACGGGTTTGTATCTGGCCTGACTATTACGGCATCAGCTATCGCAATCCAAAAACCCAGCAGTTAAGTGGCGTCGACATTGATATGGCCGTCGAGTTGGCGAAGAGCCTCGGGGTCGTGGTTGAATTTGTCGATAGTTCCTTTGCCCAACTGATTGCCGATGTCACCGAGGATCGTTGCGACGTGGCGATGTTCGCGATTGGTATCACGCCGGTTCGGGCGGCCAAATTGCGCTTCACCACGCCGCACCTGATCAGCGATATCTACGCGGTGACGACGCAGACCAATCGGCGCATCAAGCACTGGGAGGATATTGACCAGCCTGGTTCAGTCGTGGCTGTGGCCAAAGGCACCTTGCACGAGTCGGTAATGAAAGAAAAACTCCATGCGGCAGAGCTATTGTTGCTCGCCACGCCGTTTGCTCGTGAACAGGAAGTGCAATCGGGCCGGGCAGATGTTTTTATGACGGATTATCCTTACAGCCAGCGTTTTTTGGCGAAAGCCGATTGGGCGCGACTGATTTCGCCGCCGAGCACCTATCACCTGACGCCCTACGCTTACGCGATCAAGCCGGGCGACGATGCCTGGCACGACCGTCTTGAGCGGTTTGTCAGCGAGATCAAAAACGACGGGCGCCTGCTGGCTTCGGCCAAACGGCACCAGCTTGCCCCCATCGTTGCCCGGTAATCCAGAATCATGCGGCAGACGCTACGACATCGGCAGCTGTTTTTTGTCATTCTGGCGCTCTTTGTTGTCGGGACGTCGAGCCTGACCGCTTACGCCTTGTGGCTGCTGCGTGCCGATGCGATTAAAAGTGGACTTGATATTTCAGCCTTGCTGTCCCGTAGTTTTTCGGATCATTTGACGCAGACTATTCACGTCACAGAGCTGGCCGGCATCAATGCGATCTCCTCGGAGGAGCGCCAGCTCGATCTGGGCCAGGTGCAAAAGGATTTCATTTCGATCCTGCGAAATTCGCCCTATCTGCGTTCAATATCGCTGCTTGATGACAATGGGCGCATCGTGACCAGTTCCAGTCGGGTCAATATCGGTCAGCTTGTGCGGACCGATAGCTATTTTCCGGTGACCCGTGGCGCGCAGTCCGTTTTGCGCATTGGCCAGCCCTGGGCCGGGCGTGATTTTGCCAGCGGCGCAGAATCCAGTGATCAACATCCGGTGGCAATGCCGGAGAGTTTCATTCCTGTGACGCAGGGTATGAATATTGGCGGGCGCCGTATGACCTTGCTTGTCGCCGTTAATCCGGACTATTTTCTGCACCATATATCGAAGCAATTGGATGCGACATCTGGCCATGTCGAGGTGCTACGGCTGGATGGTGTGTTGCTGATGAGTACAAATACTCAGGCAAGTATCGGCGCTCGGCGTAGTTACACCGAGGCCGGCCCTTTGGGCCAGATTAATGAGATCGAATCCGGTGAGTTTGAGCAGGGTCAGGACGATGGTCGTCATCGACTGAGCGCTTTTCGTGTTTCAACGCTCTATCCGTTTGTAGTCGTTACACACATCCAGCGCGAGCACGCTTTGCAAAACTGGCACTACGAGGTGAAGACAATGCTTTGCATCGTCGTGCCCGCGTTACTGGCGCTGACCTTGTTGGCGATTGGGTTTTGCCGTCATCAATCACAGCTTGAAGCACAGCGGGAAACATCGGCGCGGCTACAGCAAATTAATGCTGCCCAGGTTTTTACCAATAGCCATGAAGGCATTTTGATTGCAGCGCTCGACGGCACAATCATTGATGCCAACGATGCGTTTGTCGAGATCACGGGCTACAGTCGTGACGAATTGGTCGGGCAAAAATCGAGCATCCTGCGCGCCGGGCTTCAGGATGAAGCGTTTTACAGTGCCATGCATAGTCAGTTGCTTGAGCATGGTTTCTGGCGGGGCGAAATTATGAATCGGCGGAAAAACGGTGAGGTGTTCGCTGAAAGCATGAATATCAGCGCCATTCGTGACGATCAGGGCATTGTTCGCCAGTATGTCGCGATGGTTTCAGACATATCAGAGCGAAAAAAAATGGAGGAGCAGGTTCGCCAGTTTGCCTTTTATGACCCACTGACGCAGTTGCCGAATCGTCGTTTGCTCGACGATCGCTTGAACCAGGCGATGTTGGCAATCAAGCGAAGTGGTCACTACGCGGCGTTGATGTTTCTTGATCTTGATAATTTCAAGCCGCTGAATGATGCACATGGACATGGGGTCGGTGATCTTTTGTTGGTCGAGGTGGCCAAACGTTTGACTGCTGCGGTGCGCGAGATGGACACCGTTGCCCGTTTTGGTGGCGATGAATTTGTTGTATTGCTCGGTGAGCTTGGCCTGGATCGTGCCAGCTCAACGGAACAGGCGCGAAGCGTCGCCGAGAAAATTCGCCTTAATTTGTCAGCCCCTTACGTTCTGGCGATTCAGCAAGGCAGCACGCCGAGCGTGACGGTGGAACATCATTGCTCCGTCAGTATTGGCGTAGTCGTGTTTGTAAATCATCAAACGACACAGCAGGAAATTCTCAAATGGGCCGATGCGGCGATGTATCAGGCCAAAGACGCGGGGCGTAATCTGATCCGCTTTTATGAGGCAGAGACGCCGCCGTCGCTATGACACAGGCTGAGGAATGTGGCTAATCAGAAAAAGTTACGAATGGTGCGCATTTCCTAGGTCGCGAGGCGCTCCCGAACGTTGGCAATCCAATTAACGGCATGCCACCCTTAAGGCCCAAAAGTATCGTCACTTCACCGGTGATGGCGAAAAGTTGAGTGGTCAAGCT
>JAUYQT010000667.1 GCA_030697085.1 Azonexus sp.
AGCATTAAACCAACAAGCGGTTGCCCAACGTGTCGGGCGCTGCGCCCAGGCCGTTGCCAGACCGACTCAACAGCAAATGGCTGCCGCGCCGCGCCCTGTGGCAGGCGACGAATCCACTGGCGCAGCGCCGCTGGTTCAGCCGGCAGCACAACACTGGCCGGCGCGTCAGGCAAGCGGAAATTTTGCGGCCAGAATGTCCGGGCGATAAACGAATCGTCTTGTTGAATTCCGCGCACTTTTAACGGTTGACCGTAGAAGAAGGCAACGCTGCTCTCATCAAAATACGAGCCATTCAAGGGCAGTTTAGGTACTAGACGCAACGCTTGCTCGCCATCGGCGGTATTGATTGATTGACCATTGGCTGAAAGCTGCGCATCCCGAATAAACGTCGGCGCGGCCAGCCAGAGCAACGGCGGCAAAGCTGCAGGTTCTCCAGGCGGTGTTGCCTTGGCCCAGGCGGCGAGATCGTCCTGAATCGACAAATCGCGGGCAAAACCAGCAACCCGCTGGCCATTTTTCGGCACCGCAATCGTCTCGTCACGAAAAAACCAAAGCGCCTGTGGCGGCACAGCGCAATTGCTGCAATGACCGTTAGTCACGACAAACTGATCTGCGGCAAATAAACCATAAAACGCAACCAAGGAATCCGGCCCAAGATTTTCGGCTTTGACACTTGATTGGCTCAACAAGGAAAAACCCAGGATAAACAGGCTGCATAGCCGACGAACAGACAATCTTGCATCTCCATCCCTGAACGAGTCGACAAAAATTCAAGTAAAAAAGCCCGCGCAATCACGGGCCAGGGAGAAAACTACGGGGTGGCAATATCGAGCAAAGCGCTGAAAAATATTCAACCCGCTGTTTTTAAAAAAATTAAGAGATAAAAACCCAAAGGGGAGCGCGCTGCATAGTACCTTGAAGCAATATTACTGAACAAGTTACAGCCAGGTCGGCAATGCAGCACCCGCACAGCCTGCCATTGTTCAGACGCCAACCATCATCAAAGCGAGCAAACCCGGGCTTTCAACGGCGACATCCAGCTCACCCTCGACGCCAAGCGTGGAAACGTTCAACCCAGGCCAGCAGTTTCTGCGGTGCATGCGCTTTCTTCCAGTTCCCGGCGACGTATTTGTTGACCTCGGCCAGCGTCGGGTAGATATGGATGGTGCCGAGGATTTTATTCAGACCGATGCCCTGCTTCATGGCCAGCACATATTCAGCAATCAGGTCGCCGGCATGTTCGCCGACGATCGTGACACCGAGGATTCGGTCTTTGCCGGGTACGGTCAGCACCTTGATGAAGCCGTGCGCCTCGCTGTCGGCAATCGCCCGGTCAAGATCGTCGATGCCATAGGTGGTGACTTCGCAGGAAATACCTTTTTCCTTCGCCTCCTGTTCATTCAGGCCGACCCGGGCAACTTCCGGTTCGACAAAGGTTGCCCACGGGATCACCGAATAGTCGGTCTTGAATTTCTTAAATGGGTCAAAAAGCGCGTTGACCGCGGCATACCAAGCCTGATGAGCCGCAGTATGAGTGAATTGGAAAGGACCGGCGACGTCACCGGCGGCGTAGATATTCGGGTAATTGGTTTGCAGAAACTCGTTGGTATCCACCGTGCGTCCGGTCGGGATGCCCAGCCCTTCCAGACCGAAGCCCTTCAGATTAGCGGCGCGACCGACAGCGACCAGCACAGCATCGAAAGGAATGCGCACATCATGACCATCATGTTCGGCAATCAGTATCTTTTCACCGTTTTCGATGATGAACTGTCTGGCTCGATGGTTGACCAGCACGTCTACCCCTTCGGCCCGGAAACGCTGCGTGACCAGTTCAGAAACCTCCGGGTCTTCACGCATCATGATGCGCGATGCCATTTCAACCTGGGTGACTTTGGCGCCCAGGCGCGCAAAGGCCTGGGTTAACTCTGAGCCAATCGGCCCACCGCCGAGGACGACCAGACGCTGCGGCAATTGGCGCAGGTTCCAGACATTGTCCGAGGTCAGAAAGCCAACGTCCTCGATGCCCGGAATCGG
Organism: Azonexus sp.; assembly: GCA_030697085.1. Taxonomy (GTDB): domain Bacteria; phylum Pseudomonadota; class Gammaproteobacteria; order Burkholderiales; family Rhodocyclaceae; genus Azonexus. The sequence goes on from JAUYQT010000667.1 coordinate 2,035, forward strand.
CGGCACGAAAGGCCGGGCCCCCGTGGCGATGACGATACTCCGCGTCGTCAGACGCTGAACGCTACCGTCTTCACCGCTGACCTCCACTTCCCAGGGCGACACGATTTTTGCGCTGCCATGCACGACATCAACGCCCAATTCACGATAGCGCTCCGCTGAGTCGTGCGGTTCGATACGTTTAATCACGGCTTGTACGCGCTGCATCACATCGGAAAACTCAAACTTGGCGTCGGCGGAAGCGATGCCAAACTCCTGTGAACGGGTGATATGCGACAAAAATTTGGCTGAGCGAATCAGCGCCTTCGACGGGACGCAGCCGGTATTCAGGCAATCACCGCCTAGCTTGTGCTTTTCGACCAGCGTCACCTTGGCCTTGACGGCCGCGGCGATGTAGGAAGTGACCAAACCGGCACTTCCGCCGCCAATAACCACCAAGTTGCGGTCGAAGCGTGCCGGCTTTTTCCATTGGGCGAATACCTTGTTGATGCGGACGATCTCAACGAGTTTCCTGGCCATCAGCGGAAAAATTCCGAGCAGGACAAACGAGCCAAGCAGCCCTGGGGAGAGAATACCGGACAAAGAATCAAGCTTGGCCAACTGGGTGCCAGCATTAACGTAAACCACCGTACCCGCCAGCATGCCAAGTTGGCTGACCCAGTAATACGTACGGGTTTTCATGGCCGTCAGACCAAACAGAAGATTGACCAGAAAGAAAGGGAAAACCGGCACCAGGCGCAGCGTAAAGAGATAAAAAGCGCCTTCCCGTTTTACGCCCGCATCAATCGCCACCAGACGCTGGCCAAAACGTCCGGCCACCCAGTCGCGCAACAAAAAGCGAGAGATCAGGAAAGCCAGTGTGGCGCCGATGGTCGAAGCGAAGGAAACGATGACCGTCCCCCAGAGCAGGCCAAAGATCGCACCACCGGCCAGCGTGAGCAATGTGGCGCCGGGAAATGAAAGTGCCGTAGCGACAACGTAAACGAAGAAATAAGCCGAGATGCTCAGGCGCGGATTGTTTGCGTAAAAAATCTCGATGGCCGCCTGTTGATCCTTGAGCATCTGGAGATTTAAGTATTGACTGAGGTCGAAGTGGATATAACCCCCGATCAACAATCCGAGCAATATCAGCAGCGCCCATTTTTTAGTTTTCATTATTTTTCCTGCGTCCTTGAATGAACGAGTCACGCGACAAGCTTACCCGTGAGCATTTGTCGCAGAAGGCCGGCGATTTCTTACATCATTGCCTGATTCAGGCAGTTCCCAGGAAAGGCATTGAAGGACGCTGGGTGATCCGCTCGGTGCCACGAGCCGCAATGTAACAGCGAATAAATTGACAAGGCTAGCAACGCACTATTCGACCCCACTCTTTTGACATGGTTTTCTGATGCGATTCCTCCCTGGCAGTTACCCAATTACTGACCCGATTAGTCCGTTGGTTTCAGCGAAATTCGTCTGAAACTCAGCATTGATAACGATGCGACGGACGAACAACTCGAAACGCTGCTCCAGCTTTTCGCGTCCAGATGGCTACGGTCAACGCTAAAAAATGGGCTAATTTCCTCGAAACCCATTTAGCGATCAGCCACATCCTCTAGCCGGCTTACCGAGCCACCTCAGTTGGGTGTCGATCATTTCAGTCCGAACGATGATTTATCAGTTTCACCTCAGTATGGCGCGGACAGCTGACGAGATGGTCGTTAACCATCCCGGCGGCCTGCATGAAAGCATAGCAAATCGTTGGTCCAACAAACTTGAATCCCGCCTGCTTCAGTGCCTTGCTCATAGCCACCGAACCGGCTGTCTGGGCGGGTAATTCGGCCAGGGAACTCCATTGATTCTGGACCGGAATGCCCTCAACGAATTGCCAAAGAAAGTCCGTGAAAGACCCTCCTGCGGCGACAAGCGCCAAGTAAGCTCTGGCGTTCTGGATCGTTGCAGCCACTTTGGCACGATTTCGGATGATTCCCGGATTTACGAGCAATGCGGCAATTTTTTCATCACCATAGTCGGCAATTAGCAACGGATTAAAACCATCAAAAGCGCACCGGTAGGCTTCCCGTTTTTTTAGTACCGTCGACCAGGATAAGCCGGCTTGCGCTCCTTCCAGCATCAAAAGCTCGAACAAGGCACGCGCATCACGCAGCGGCACGCCCCATTCGGTATCGTGGTATTCGCGGTAAAGGTCAAATCCTTCGCACCAGGAGCAACGTTTCATTGGGGTCGGCTTGGCAAGCAAAACATTAGTTTACTACCGGGAAGGCGCGGAACAACTGGCGCTCGACGGTAAGTTTACCCAGAATTGATTGGTGCGATGGATGGCGAGGAATGAAATGGCAAGCGATTGCACAATGCATCACCCAAAGCAGCAGCAAAATCCACTTTCATCAAACAGGATTAACACACTGCTCTTGAGCAAATAGTTGGCTTCGTTGAATATCAATTTGCCAAGGTATAAAGTCTGTTCAGTCCATGGCTATCGCGGTAGAGTGCGCGCCTCAATTTGAGTCAGCCAATCGCGAAAAAATTCGCGGGTACATTGGGGAGTACAATAAAAAAGCGCCCCGAAAGGCGCTTGTTTATTGGTCGCTTGGCGGAGAGGGTGGGATTCGAACCCACGGTACCTTGCAGTACGCCTGATTTCGAATCAGGTACATTCGACCACTCTGCCACCTCTCCGAAGCGGCCGATATAATAGCATAAACACTAGAATGAGTCGCTTGAAAAGCTTTTTTGCCGGGTTCCTGATTTTATTGCTCGCCGCGTGCGATGCCTGGGTGACACCGCGTGCGCTACCTTTTCCGACCCCGGCACAACATGACCTCGTAGTACTCACCCGCCCCGGACCACTGACCTATTCGGTCGACGACAATGATATTGCCGTTGGCCTGGAACACGATCTTGCCGAGGCTTTTGCCCAGGAGTTAGGTGTGGCCGTGAAGTATATTGTGGCCCCACACGAGGAGATGGCATCGAAAATTACCGATGGTGGCTATCATATTGCGGCCGCTTGGCTCTCGCCGCGAGAGGACCAACTGATTCAGGCAACCTCACCGATTTTTCAGACGCGTGACATTCTGGCCCAACACGAGGCTTCGCTCCCACTCCGCGAACTGGCTCAACTCAGTGGCAAAACTGTGCACGCCATGGCTAACACACGGCAGGCGCTGACATTGAAACGGCTGGCGGCTGAAATCCCTGGTCTTAAAGTGATCGAGATTGGCCAGGGCGATATCCTCGATCTGCTCGAAATGCTAGGCGATGGAAAGATTAAGTATGTGGCGATGGATGCGAACCTCGAAGATATCGCCAACCAGTTCGTGCCAATGCTGCGCACTTCATTAACTTTAAGTGATGAACAACCCATCGTCTGGTTGCTCGGCCCACGACCGAATCCCGAACTTGCCGTTCGAGCCAGCGCCTTTCTCGAACGCATTCAGCATGACGGGACGCTGCTCCAGCTGGAAGAGCGATATTTCGGCCATG
>JAUYQT010000476.1 GCA_030697085.1 Azonexus sp.
GTCTGGTCGCAGAATCTTGGAGCTGATTACGGCTTGGCAGTAAGCCCGGCCTATGCGGCTCAGCCGAGCACAAGCCCGCTTATCTTTAGCCCGATTGACAGTGGCAACAACTTTGCAACCGGCAGCGCCAGGATTAATCTGGTGACGACCACATCGCCTGATGCCGCACTCATTCCGCCAGTGAGCACTCAGGTGACGCATATGCTTGCGCGTGGACCGCTTGATCCCAACGCCCTCTACGCGATATCAGGCGGCCACAACGATGTTTTTGCGCAACTTTCTGCGGGCAGCAATGCAGCCGCCGTGGCAGGCATTGTTACTGCGGCAAACGACCTGACGGCACAGATAACTCGCCTGCAGTCAGCGGGAGCGCGCCATTTGATTGTGGTCGGCATCATGGATATGACCAAGACGCCGATTGCCTCTATGCCAGGCAATGTTCCCGATCCGCTTCTGCTTGGCAACCTGGTGTCGTCGTTCAACGCAGTCCTGGAATCAGGCCTGGCTGGCAAGAACCTGCTCTATTTCAATACCGGAAAGATGTTGGACACCGTTATCGCCAATCCAGCGGCTTACGGATTTACTAACGTAACGGATGCCGCCACTTCTTCATCGCTGGGGCATGCGCCTGATCCGGGCAAAGAAACAGCTTACCTGTTTGCCGACATCAGGCATCCCTCGGCCCAGTTTCACAAAATCATGTCTGAGTGGATCTATTCCTCACTGGAAGGGGCCAGCCGGGTTGGCACGATGTCTCTGGTGCCCTTGGGTCGTTCCGGTGCGCAATGGCGCTCAATCGATGGCCGCTTTAATCAATTTCAGAACTTTGGCTACAAGGGCCAAGGCTTCTTTGTGACTGGTGATTACGCCTCATCGCAAAAGGATGCTTATGCCGGTGCGCCTTCGGTGGATGGTTTCGGCAGCAGCCTGATCATGGGTTACGAAAAAGCCTTTGGCGACCAGTTGTTTGCCGGTGTCACACTGGGTTATGGCAATGCCCCGTTTGACCTGGGCAACAACCAGGGCACCGTGAAATATAACGAATGGGCGCTTTCGGCATTTGCCTCCCAGAAGTTCGGTGCCTTTTACGTCAACGGACTCGCCACCTATTCCTGGCTTGATTACGAAAGTAAACGAAACATCGCGCTTGGCCCGCTCAACACCAGCGAACAGGGCGATACACGCGGCGATCAGTTCGGCGTCAAGGGGCAAATCGGCTACAACTTCACGCTCGGCAATATTATCCACG
>JAUYQT010000784.1 GCA_030697085.1 Azonexus sp.
CCGCGAATCGGTGGCGGGTTGAAAACCAGCGCCAAGCCATCCGGCTGCATCATGCCGACGCCCATGAACTTGCCGGCCAGATCCTGCGCCTTGGCTTCACGCTCGCTCCAGTCCTTGAGCGGGATGAAAATGGTGCCCGCATTTGGCTTGTTGCCGCCACCGATCAGGTCGAAGCCGGAAACGATGAAGGTATGTTTGACGCCAGGGTCTTTGCTGATGACCTGACGCATGTTTTCACCCGTCGTGGCGGTACGCCTCAGCGTTGCACCGTCGGGCAGCATCAGCGCCGAGATCAGATAACCCTGATCTTCGGCCGGCACGAAGCTGCCGGGAATGATGCGGAACAGGACTGCGGTCAACCCGATAACCAGGGCAAAAATCAGCGCGCCGATAATGCCGTGCTTCAACGTTAAGCCTACCGTGCGGGTATACGAACGCGTGAAACGCTCAAATAGCCGGTTGAATGGCGCGAACAGCTTGTTTTCCGTGTGTTGTGGTTTGAGCAGTAGGGCGCACAAGGCCGGCGTCAGGGTCAGCGCGACAATACCGGAAATGACCACAGCAACGGCGACCGTGACGGCAAACTGCTTGTAAAGCTGGCCGGCAATGCCACCCAGGAAAGCAACGGGAATAAACACCGCGACGAGCACCAGCACAATCGCGACCAGCGCGCCGGAGACTTCCTGCATCGCTTTGATGGCCGCATCACGCGGGGAGAGTTTTTCTTCATCCATCAAGCGCTCGACGTTTTCGAGCACGACGATCGCGTCATCAACGACGATACCGATCGACAGCACCATGGCGAACAAGGTCAGGGTATTGATCGAAAAACCGAACAACCAGAGGCCGGCAAAGGTGCCAATCAGTGAAATGGGGACGGCAATCATCGGAATCAGCGTTGCCCGCCAGCTTTGCAGGAAAAGGAAAACAACGGCGAGAACGAGCAGCATGGCTTCAACCAGCGTTTTGACTACTTCGCTGATCGAGGCGGAAACGAATAAGGTGGTGTCGAAAGGGATGACATAGCCCATGCCCTCCGGGAACTTGTCTTTCAGCGTTTCCATCTTGCTGCGAACCAGTTCAGCCACTTCCAGCGCGTTGGCGCCAGTCTGCAAAAAGACCCCCATGGCAATGGTCGGCTGACCGTCCAGCGTGACCTGCTGGTCGTAGCTGTTGGCACCCAGTTCAATCGTCGCAATGTCTTTCAGGCGCAGCGTGCCGCCTGGGCCACTGGCGCGAATAATGATGTCGCCAAAGGCTTCCGGCGTCAGCAGGCGTCCTTTGGCGGTGACGGTATAGACCAGCATCTGTTCCGCAGGCGAAGGATCCTGGCCGATTTTTCCGGCCGCATTCTGGGCATTTTGCGCCCTGATTGCCGTCGCGACATCACTCGTCGTCAACCCCAGTTGCGCCAGGCGGTCGGGCTTCAGCCAGACGCGCATGGCGTAATCCTGGGCCCCGAAAATGGTTACATCGCCGACGCCCCTGATCCGCTTCAACTCATCGGCAATATTCAGGCTGGCGTAATTGGAGAGAAAAAGCGTGTTGTAGCGCCCCTTGTCCGACTCCAGCGCGACCACTTGCAGAATGTCGTTGGAACGTTTCTGGACAATTACCCCGTTGCGCCGAACCTCTTCCGGTAGTCGCGCTTCAGCGGTTTTTACCCGATTATTGACGTTGACCGCAGCTGTATCGACATTGGTGCCGACGTCGAACGTTGCGGTGATCGTCAGCACGCCGTTGGCGCTGGCTGAAGAGCTGAAATAAAGCAGGTTTTCCACCCCGTTCAATTGCTCTTCGATCGGCGCTGCGACGGTCTGGGCCAGCGTTTCTGCCGAAGCACCGGGGAAGGTTGCGCTGATCAGCACCGTCGGTGGCGCGATTTGCGGATATTGCGCAATCGGCAGCACCCGCGAGGCGACCAGCCCGGCGATGATGATGATGATGGAAATGACCGACGCGAAAATCGGCCGGTTGATGAAAAATCGGGAAAAGTTCATCGCTTATTCCTTCGCTGCCGGCTTCGCGGGCGTGGCGGCGCCGGGCGCGCCGGCAGTGCCCGGTGCGGCACCTGCAGGATGCGGCGCAACCGGGGCACCGGGGCGCAGCTTCATGAGGTTATCGACAATCACCTTGTCGCCAGCTTGCAAACCGCCAATGACGACCCAATCCTTGCCGCGCCATTCGGCGACCTGAATCGGGCGCGGCGCGACCTTGTCTTCCGCCCCTGCGAGCATCACCATGGCGCCTTGTTCGTTCTGAATAATCGCCGCTTGCGGCACTAGAAAAACACCTTCGCGCTCGCCGGTGAGCAGACGGATACGGACGAATTGGCCGGGTAAAAGCAGGTTTTCCGTGTTGTCGAATTCAGCGCGCAATTGCTGGGTGCCGAGCGTGGTGTCGATATTGCTGGCGAGGAAATTGAGCTTGCCCGGTTTGGCATAGGTCGTGCCGTTGGCCAAAATCAACTCAACGCCTTTAATATTTTGCTGGGTGACACGGCCACCGGCGAGTTTGTTCAGGTCGCTGTCGCCCAGGCTGAAACTGACCCAGATCGGGTTGCTCTGGAAAATCGAGGTGAGCAGGCTGTCGGTGCCGGCAGTAATCAGATTGCCTTCAGACTTCACGGCGCGCCCGGTGCTGCCGCCAACCGGGGCGGTAACGGTCGTCCAGGAAAGATTTAGTTGCGCCTGATGCAGAGCGGCCTGAGCGATGGCGTTGGTTGAAACGGTTGCGTCGTATTCGCGCTGGCTGATTGCCCTGGATTCGATCAAGCCTTTCAGACGCAGCATTTCACGGTTGGCTTGATCAGCTTTCGCTTTGGCATCGGCCAGTGTAATTTCGTAAGTGGAACGATCAATCTGGAACAAGGGCTGGCCAGCTTTCACGGTTTCGCCCTCTTGATAAAGGCGCTTGACCAGAATGCCGCCGACCCGGGCCCTTACTTCCGTTTCCCGCGCACCCTCGGTTTGCGCCATGACTTCAATCGCTGACGGTACGCTCTGTGGCTGCATTTCAAGCACGGTAACCGGCATCGGCCCACGTTCCGGGGCGGCTGGGGGCTTGTTGTCCGAGCAGGCGCTGAGGGCGCTGGCGGCGATAATCAGGGAAAGAGTGGTGCGCCGAAAGAGGTGGCCGGAAGTCATGGGGATTGCTCCATTGAGGATTATTTGCGTTATTATATACATTCACGCATGTATGTAAATGATTTAGACAGTTGCCAGAACGGCTCGGGGCTTTAAGAATCAGCAGCCCGGAGCGTGGCGCAGGAGAGATGAAATGGTTAGGAAAACCAAGGAAGATACGGAAAAGACGCACAAGGATTTGATCGACGCGGCGCGCCAGGTTTTTCATCAATGCGGGGTCAGCCGGTCGACGCTAGAGAAGATTGCCAAGGCGGCGGGCGTGACGCGCGGCGCGGTCTACTGGCATTTCAAGGATAAAGCGGCGTTGTTTTTCGCGATGCGCGAAGATGTGTTTATACCGATGGTCGAGCGCACCGATTCCTTCCTCTTTTCGGCCGCCTATGAAAATCCGCTCGATGCAATCGAGGCATCGCTCAAGGAGTTTTTCCGCGTGCTTGAAGATTGCTCGGTTGTGCGTGAAGTGTTCGAGATCATGATTTCACGCTGCGAGTACGTTGATGAGTTTGCCAGCGTGCAGGAAGAGGTTGGCCGGCCGGCGCATGAGTTTCTGCGGAAAATCGAAAGCGTTTATCAGCGGGCGGCTGAGAAGGGCATGCTGCGCGAAGGGCTCGATCCGACTCAGGCAGCGCGCGATACCTGGGCGTTTACCAGTGGCATATTGCATTTGCTGCTCGGCTGTCAGATGGGGCGAGGCCTTGATCAGCAAATTCCCGAGATGATCTCGACTCACATGGCGTTGCGGCGGCGCTAATTTAAGCCTGAAATCCCGGTTGACCGCAGCGTTTTGTCGGGTTTTCCATCGCACTGGCGTTTGTTGAGGCGGACCGGCTGCGCGCTATTTGGCCTACCGGGTGCCGTTGAGAATATCGAGTTTAGGGCGGTAAATTTCGGTTTCGATCCTCATCAAGCCAAGCACGGTGTGGACCACGTTGTCGTGGGTAAAGTGGTCGTGCCTCTTTTTTAGCAGCGCCGATTTATCGACGTCCTGAAAGCCGCTACCGAGCCAGATGATTGCCGGTACATGCAGTTGATTATCCGGTGCGATGGCACGCGGTAGGCCGTGCAGATAGATGCCGTTTTCACCCAGTGATTCACCGTGGTCACTGAGATAGAAGAGCGCTGTTTCAAAGTTTTTATCGTTGCGCTTGAGCAATTCGATGGTCTTGCCGAGAAAATGATCGGTATAAAAAATTGCGTTATCGTAGGCGTTACCGATTTCTTCCCGGGTGCATTGACTGAGGTCGTTGCTCTTGCAAACCGGGCGAAACTTCTCAAAAGCCGGCGGGTAACGTTTGAAGTAAGCCGGCCCGTGATTCCCCATCTGGTGCAAAACGACAAATAGATCGCCCGTCGGGTGGCTGTCGACGTAAGCCTGGACTCTGGGCAGCATGCCTTCGTCCCGACATTCTTCATCGCAAAGCGGATTCGATTGCGGCGATTTGAATTCCTCGTAAGCGGCGCGGACGGCGACGCCTTTTGAATCCGAGTTGTTGTCCAGCCAGAGAACGTTGACCCCGGCACGTTGCAAAATGTCGAGCAGGTTTTCCTGGGAAGCGGCCGTTTTAAGATCGAAATCATCCATGCCCGCCATTGAAAACATGCAAGGCACCGAAACGGCTGTCGAGGTGCCGCAAGCCCAGTAGTTGGAAAAATTTACCACTTGCGCCGCTTGCAATTGTGGCGTGGTGTCGCGGGCATAACCGTTGGTTGAGAAACGGTCTGCCCGCGCTGTTTCGCCAACCACCAGCACGATGAGCTGGCGATTGTGCTGGGTACTGGCTTTGCGCGCGTCGGCCCCAAGGATGGTCAATGTCTCGGCACTTTGCGTCGAGAGCGCCTGGTTGGCGTAGCGGATCGCCGAGTAGGTGAAGTAGGCCGGGTTGGTATAGCTGCGCAATGGCTTGTGTTCGCGCAGAAACGAGGCGTAAAAACTACTGGATGCCATGACCAGGGCGATGACGATCACGATCAGGCTGATAATCAGCCCGGCGCGGTAAGCAAGTTCGCGCCGCCAGCCCCGCCAGCGGAGCGGAATTTTTGCCACAATGATGGCCGGCAAGGCACCGAGAAAAATGAAATAGGCGAAAAATTTGCCGGTGATTAAATCCCGTGTTTCGGCAGGATTGGTCTGTACCGCATTCCGCAGCATTTCATCGCTGATGACGACACCGTAGCTGTCCATAAAATAGGCAGCCAGCGAGGCGAGGAGCAAAAAGACGATCAATACCGGCTTGGTCGCCCGTCCAAAACTGATCAAGGCCAGCAGGAGGGTATTGATCGCGATAAACGCTGCCGTCAGTGATGCCAGGTAGATGGCTTTGCCACTGTCAAGCGGGTAGATTTTCAGCGTGTTGGCAAAAAATGTCAGGTTGCAAGCGGCCACAAGAAACAGGCTGACGAGCAGGGTTAGCGTGTTGCTGCTCAGCCCGTTGATGGGCAATCGGATTTTCATAAAAGACTGTTTTACCTGTAAATGGCGAGCTGCGGGTAGGGCTTTGGTTGTCTTGAGCGCAGCGTAGATCGTGCCAGAAGAGGATATATCGAAAAAATTAAGCCTTGGTTAAGCATTATGTTCGCACGGGCTGAAAATTGTTGGCGGCAAGAATTTTGGTCAGAGACGGTAATTTTATAGTGAACGCACCAAAGACTTTGTTCAGTCGAGGTTTCAAGGTTACCGCGCATAGCGGCTGGTCTTACCGGCGACGCAGTTTCCGCCACATGCTCCAGCTGAAGAAAAATAGGCCCATCCAGATTAGCCCGAAGCTGGCCAGGCGGGCCGGTTGCAAGGGTTCGTCAAAGATCCAGATGGCGGTGGCAAATTGCATGGTCGGGTTGATATACATCAGCATGCCGACGGTGGCCAGATCAAGACGCTGGGTGGCGGCGGCGAAGGCCATTAGCGGTACGGCGGTGAGAATGCCGGCGCCGATCAGCAATGCTGCGGTCGACAGCTCCTGGGCAGCAAAAACTTGATGCCCGCTTTGCGCTTGCCAGATGGCGTAAATGCCGCAGATTGGCAGCATGGCGAGCGTTTCGAGCCAAAGTCCGGAAAGTGCGTCGACCGGGATTTTTTTGCGCACCAGGCCGTAGGTGCCGAAGGTGGCGGCGAGAAAAAGTGAAACCCAGGGCAGGTTGCCGAGTGTAATAACTTCATTGATCAGGGCGGCGATGGCGAAGGCGACTGATATCCATTCGAGCTTGTTCAGGCGCTCTTTCAGTACCAGCAGACCGAGCAGCACGCTGACCAGCGGTGTGAGAAAGTAGCCGAGGCTGGAGGCGACAACTTGTTGATGCGCTACCGCCCATAAGAACATCAGCCAGTTGCTGCCGACGAGCAAGGCGGCCAGCGCCAGCATGGCGAACTGGCGAGGGGTTTTGAATACGGCCAGCACCTTGCCCCAGTTCTGGCGCAGCGTGAGCAAGATGCCGACAAAAATGCAGGCCCAGACGGCGCGGTTGGAGAGCACGTCCATTGGTGAGAGGTGGGCCAGTTGGCGGAAATAGA
>JAUYQT010000798.1 GCA_030697085.1 Azonexus sp.
TGCGCCTTGGGTCGGAATCCATCATGAATGAGCAGGTGGCATTGGCGAAACGGCTTCTGGTGTCACGATGTTGCGGTCAAGTCATCGAAGGTGCCGCTTCAGTTGCCATTTCCTCATTGGTGGAAAAACATCGACCAGATCTCCTGGTCATCGGCGCTCATGGTTGCGGCCTTCTGGAACAGATTTTTCTTGGTGGGACCGTATCAAGAATACTGGCGCACGCGACTTGCCCACTATTGGTGATTCGCCGAGATAGCGACTGCGATTATCAACAACTTTTGGTCGCCGTGGACTTCAGTGCTTGCTCAGAGCGCATTTTGAAAAACAGTCTGGCGTTGGCAAGCAGTGCCAGTGCTACTGTTGTTCATGCTTATGAGGCCCCATTTGAAGGGAAACTTCGTTATAACGGATTTGGCAAGGCGGACATCGAAGCCTATGCCGAGCCGACCCGACATTCCGCCCAACGAAATATTGACGCCCTATTAGCCGATGTTGAACTTGTCGGTCTTGAGCTGAAGTCACGACTGGTTCATGGGCACCCAAATAGTGTTTTGTTCGAGGTCGCTGAGGAACTGGGGGCCGACCTGATGGCCATCGGCCATCATGCCGGGACGGCATTGGAAGAAAAAGTCATGGGCAGCATCACCAAGCTCGTCCTTTATTACGCGCCGTGCGATGTTCTGGTCGCTGCACCGAAATCCAGGGGGCCATCATGATCCTTTGGCTCCAGCTTGCGCTGTGTCTGGGCGTGATCGGCATTGCCGGCTGGCACCTGTCACGCAGCGGCGACATCATTGCCGAAAAAACCGGGCTCTCCGCTTCCTGGGTCGGGCTGATCCTGTCCGCAGCCCTGGGTGGGTTGCTGCTTCTTTTCGTCGCCTTCAGTCTTTTGCTGGAGCGTCGGGGAATGAGCGTGGCACTGGCGCATGTCGGCATCTACACACCACTCATCGTCGTGATCTACCTGCTGTCGATGCGCGTTGTGTATCAATACGAGCAGCGCACGGTCACTGAGTTTGTCGAAGAGCAGGCCGAAAATACGCCAGTGTCACGCTACGTCAGGCGATCATCGGCTACGGCGTGGCGGCCGACTTTATCGTTGCTGCAGGTTCCTGGCTTCCTTTTGTTGCCAAGGATCTGGCCGACCTCATGGGTTGGGGCCAGAGCTTCGTCGGTACCTTGCGGGTTGCTGCCATCACTTCGGCACCGGAAGCTGCCGTGACCCTGTCGACATGGCCATTGCCAATCTGCTCGGCAGCAACTTGTTCAACATGGTCATTCTAGCCATCGACGACATGGCTTTCAGGCGCGGCCCGCTGCCGGCTGCGGTGAGCGAAATTGACATTTTTTCGGCGTTGACCGCAGCAATGATGAGCGCGCTGGTCATTGTCGGTCTCATTTTCCGTCCGCAAGCTCGCGTGCTACGCGGGGTGAGCTGGATCAGTTGCGGTCTGTTCGCCCTCTACCTTATCAACACTTGGATGCTTTTCACTTATGGACACTGAACATCACCCCTGGCACTCCCTTTCCGGAAGTGAAGCGGCCCAGGCACTGCAGACACGTCCTGCCGAAGGCTTGACGACATCGGCCGTGAATGAACGGCTAGTCACGTTCGGCGAGAATAAACTGGACGAAGCGGCACCGCGCCCGCTCTGGCTCAAGTTTGTCGATCAGTTCAAGAATTTTCTGGTCATCGTCCTGCTGTTTGCCGCCGGACTGGCCTGGGCTATTGGCGACCTGAAGGACGCGGCAGTTATTCTCATCGTCGTGATCCTCAACGCCGGCCTCGGTTTCTGGCAGGAGCACCGGGCAGAACGTACGCTGGCGGCGCTCAAGGACATGCTGGCCGCGCATGCCCGTGTCCGACGCGATGGCGTGGTAGCGGAAATCGACGCCAGCCAGTTGGTACCCGGCGATATCGTCCTGCTCGAAGCGGGTGACCGGGTGCCGGCCGATGGTCGCCTGCTTGCCGCTCACAACCTCGAAGCAGAGGAAGCCGCATTGACCGGTGAATCACACGCCGTAGGCAAGCACACCGCTACGCTCGAAGGGGCTGATCTGCCCCTGGGTGACCGCCTCAATCTCTTGTTCATGAATACCGTCCTTACCCGTGGTCGTGCCGAGCTGCTGGTGACCGATACCGGCATGCGTACCGAGATGGGCAAGCTGGCCGGGATGATCGCCAATGCCGAAGAAGCGGAAACGCCACTGCAACGGCAACTGGATACGCTGGGCAAGAAACTGGCGGCAATTGCCGGCGGCGTCGTCAGCGTGATTTTCCTGATCGATTTCATGCGCGGTCTGCCGTGGACCGAGGCGGCAATGACTGCGGTTGCACTGGCCGTTGCCGCAATACCCGAAGGGTTGCCTGCGGTGGTGACGGTAACGCTGGCCATTGGCATGTGGCGGATGGCGAAGAATCGCGCCATCCTCAAGAAACTATCTGCCGTCGAAACATTGGGTTCGACCACGGTGATCTGTTCGGACAAGACCGGCACCCTCACCTTGAATCAGATGACAGCACGCGCTGGCTGGTTTGCCGACCAGCGTTTCACGGTCAATGGCGAGGGATACCGGACGGAAGGCGTGATCGAGGTAGAACCCGCGACAGATTTGCGCCCCTACTTGTTGCCGATGGCCTTGTGCACCGACTCCCGCGTTAGCGATGGGCAGTTGATTGGCGATCCGACCGAAGGTGCGTTGTGGGTGCTGGCGCAAAAAGGTGGCGTCGATCCGGAAACGGAACAGGCACATCGCCCGCGTATCGGCGAAATCCCCTTTGATTCGGCCCACAAATTCATGGCCACCTTCCACCATTCAGGTGAAGTCGTGGAGATGTTCATCAAGGGCGCTCCAGATGTTTTGCTGGCGCGTGCCTCCTGTTATCTCGGCGCGAGCGGTGAACAGCCTGTCGACAGCACTTCCCGCCGGCTTATCGAGCAAGAAAATCTGGCCTTGGCGGATCGGGCACTGCGCGTTCTGGCGGTGGCTCGCCGCATTATCCCCGCACGTGATTTTGATCCGGCCGGTGACCTGATGGCGTGGGCTGACGAATTGACCTTCCTCGGGCTGGCTGGCTTGATGGACCCGCCGCGTGCCGAGGCCAAGGATGCCATTGCCTTGTGTGTCGAGGCGGGCATTCAAGTCAAGATGATTACGGGCGACCACAAGGCAACCGCTGCCGCCATTGCCCGGGAGCTTGGCTTGAATGGCGAAGTGATCAGCGGCGCCGAACTCGACGGTCTGGACGACGCAGCCCTGGCCACTCGCGTTAACGATATTGCCGTCTTCGCCCGCGTTTCGCCCAGCCACAAGGTGCGCATCGTCCGCGCACTGAAGGCGCTGGGCCACGTCGTCGCCATGACCGGTGACGGCGTCAACGATGCCCCGGCGCTCAAGGCTGCCGATATCGGGGTGGCGATGGGTATCACGGGCACCGCCGTCACCCGCGAGGCAGCTACGCTGGTCCTGACCGACGACAATTTCGCCACCATCGTGCGCGCCGTCAAAGAGGGGCGCGTGGTTTACGACAACATCGTCAAGTTCGTCCGCTTCCAGTTATCCACCAACATCGGTGCAATTCTGACCGTGCTCGCCGCCACGCTGCTTGGCTGGCCAGCGCTGTTAACGGCGGTCAATGAGCGATGGAATCTGGCGTCGACATTCTGACGACA
>JAUYQT010000001.1 GCA_030697085.1 Azonexus sp.
GGGCGCTTCGATTGGCCCCGGTTCGGCCGGCGATGCGCTGGTCTGGGATGGCCGGATATTGACCACCTTGCACGGCCCGGCGTGGCGTTTGCTGATTGTCGGGGCCGGGCAGATTTCGACCTATCTGGCGCAGATGGCGCAGGCGCTGGATTACCAGGTTTATGTCTGTGACCCGCGCAGCGAGTACGCCGCCGAATGGAATGTGCCGGGTACGACGCTGGTGCCGGGCATGCCGGACGATGCGGTGATTGAGCTGGGCCTGGACCCACACAGTGCGGTCGTGGCGCTGACCCATGACCCGAAACTGGATGACATGGTGCTGCTGGAGGCGCTGAAATCGCCTGCCTTCTACGTCGGCGCGCTCGGTTCGCGGATCAACAACGAGCGGCGGCGTGAGCGGCTGTTGCAGTATTTTGACCTGTCGCAAGCCGAGGTGGATCGTCTGCATGGCCCGGTCGGTTTGCCGATTGGCAGCCGAACGCCGCCGGAAATCGCTGTCTCGATTCTGGCCGAAATGACGGCGGTGAAAAATGGCCGAAATTTCCGGTCGACCGCAGCATTTGCCGACACTGACGCCTGCCGCGTCGCATGAGCCAGATTGTCGGCCTTCTGCTGGCGGCTGGTCGGGGCGCGCGCTTCGGCAGCGACAAGCGGCTGCATCCACTAGCCGATGGCACGCCAATGGCGGTAGCGGCGGCGCGTAATCTGCGGCCGGCCTGCGATCGGCTGATAGCCGTTCTGCGGCCGGGCAGTGAAATCCTGGCCGGTTTGCTCGCCGCCGAGGGCTGTGAAACGGTGATTTGCGCCGAGGCCGACTCGGGTATGGGCCATACCCTGGCGGCTGGTGTTCGCGTCTCGCCCGAGGCCTTGGGTTGGGTGGTGGCGTTGGCCGATATGCCGTTCATTACACCGGACAGTCATCAAGCGGTGGCCGCCAGTTTACGCGCCGGGGCCAGCCTTGCCGCTTGTATATTTGACGGCCGGCGGGGGCATCCAGTTGGCTTTGCCGCAAGGCACTATGCAGAACTGGCGGCGTTGACCGGCGACCACGGCGGGAAAATAATTCTCGAAAGGCATCGTCAGTTACTGGTCCTTTGTCCGGTCGATGATCCCGGCGTGCTGCGCGATATCGACCGGATTAAAGATCTGCCACCAGGCCGTGGCCACCTAGCCATGCCGCTGTTGACGAGGTGGCCACTAGAGCGCTGCGGGCCGGCGTGCCTTGCTGCGCCGCAGCAAAAGACGTAAAATTCAGATTCCCCGTTCCAAACCAACCGGAGTTTCCACCCGTGTAGTTCGATCTTTTTGCGAGCCCCGCTCCTTATTTTTACTGCTCGATCAACTGCACACCGTTTGTGTTCCGTCCAGCCATTCAACACCGGTTCGACGCGCATGTTTTCCCCAACATTCGCACTCCATGCGGCATAGCGACCATAAAACAATGATGAAATCCCTTCGCCAGGACTGGCTTGCCAACGTCCGTAACGATCTGTTGGCCGGCCTTGTGGTCGCCCTTGCGCTGATTCCCGAAGCCATTGCCTTCTCGATCATTGCCGGGGTTGACCCCAAAGTGGGCCTCTATGCCTCCTTCTGCATTGCCGTCGTCATCGCCTTCGTCGGCGGTCGGCCGGGCATGATCTCCGCAGCTACCGGCGCCATGGCGCTGCTTATGGTGACGCTGGTCAAGGTGCATGGCCTGCAATACCTGCTCGCTGCTACCGTGCTCACCGGCGTGCTGCAAATCATTGCTGGCTGGATCAATCTCGGCGCATTTATGCGCTTTGTCTCGCGTTCCGTCGTCACTGGTTTTGTCAATGCGCTGGCAATCCTGATCTTCATGGCGCAATTGCCGGAATTGACTGACGTCACCTGGCATGTCTACGCCATGACTGCAGCCGGCCTCGGCATCATTTATCTGTTCCCGTATCTCACCCGGGCGATTCCTTCCCCGCTCGTCACCATTGTGGTGCTGACTGCCGTTGCCATCCTGCTTGATCTCGATATCCGCACCGTTGGCGACATGGGTCAGTTGCCGGATAGTCTGCCGATTTTCCTGCTGCCTGACGTGCCGCTAAATTTCCATACGCTGAGCATTATCTTCCCGTATTCGCTGACCTTGATGACGGTTGGCTTGCTTGAATCGCTGATGACGGCAACGATTGTCGATGACCTGACCGATACTGGCAGCGACAAGAACCGCGAATGCATCGGCCAAGGCATCGCCAATATCGCCTCGGGTTTTATCGGCGGCATGGCCGGTTGCGCCATGATCGGCCAGTCGGTGATCAACGTGAAATCCGGCGGTCGCGGTCGATTATCGACCCTCGCCGCCGGCCTTTTCCTGCTGCTGATGGTGGTTTTTCTCGGCGACTGGGTGGCAAAAATTCCGATGGCGGCACTGGTCGCCGTGATGATCATGGTCTCGATCGGTACTTTCAGCTGGGCCTCGCTGCGCAACCTGCGCGAGCATCCGCCCAGTTCCAGCATCGTCATGGTCGCGACGGTGATCGTCACCGTGTTCACCCACGACCTGGCCAAAGGTGTGCTCGTTGGCGTGCTGCTTTCCGGCTTCTTCTTTGCGCATAAGGTGGGCCTGCTTTTCCACGTTCGTTCGCAATCGGAGGATGAAGGCCGGGTCCGCGCCTACCGCTTTAGCGGCCAGATATTTTTTGCCTCAGCGGATCGTTTTGTCAGTGCTTTCGATTTCCGTGAAGTCATCGAGAAAGTGGTAATCGACGTCTCGAAAGCCCACTTCTGGGATATCACCGCCGTCAGCGCGCTCGACAAAGTGGTCATCAAGTTCCGTCGTGAAGGTGTCGAGGTTGAAATCATCGGCCTCAATCAAGCTAGCGCAACGATGCTCGACCGCTTTGCCGTCCATGACAAAGAAGATGCCGATCAACTGATGGGCCACTAAGGAGAACGATATGCCAATCGAAAACAAGGTTCTCGCCTGCGTCGACCGCTCGCATTTTGCCGACACCATCGCTGACGCTGCCGCCTGGGCTGCTGTCCAAATGGCTGCGCCACTCGAATTTCTGCACATTCTCGACCGTCATCAGGAAGTTGGCTCTGGTGAAGA
>JAUYQT010000047.1 GCA_030697085.1 Azonexus sp.
ATTTGACGCTGGTGGTCAGCACACTGTCGTCGATTTCCATGCCGACCGTAGTCGTAGCCGGTGGCGTGCCTATTGTGTCGACCGGCTTGTTACAGCCTGCGGCGAAGATGGCCAGCAAGGCGGCGAGGGTGGTGTTTGTCAGCAGTGAACAAGTGCGTGATTTCATCGGAGTGCTCCATACAGAAATGAATGAAGCCTCAACCTTCCTCCAATTTGCACCTGGCTTCGGTGCGCTAGCGCACCGTGATCCCTTGTTCGCATTCAGGCGTTCGTTCTATAGATGGGTTCGCCACCCGCTTACCGTTGCTCCGTGTGATGACGCACAGACGTTGCGGTCAACCCGACCTAGGCTCAAATTTCATCCGTTGTTTTCGGATCACCCCAAGGAGAATAAACATGGACGAATATCGTCACCACATATCGGGCTTTTTTTCCCACCGCGCCGAAGCTGAAGGCGCCCTTGCTCGTCTGGTCGAGCGTGGTCTGCCCCGCGACCGCCTGCAGCTATTCGATGCCGACTCGGGTCCGGCGGTCACCAAGCCGAAAGGTGAGAGCAATGAAGTGTTGACCAATGTACTGGTCGATGGCGCGATCGGCACTGCGGTGGGTACCGGTATCGGCGCCCTGGCACAACTGGCGCTGGTCGCCGGGAGCGTGACTCTTTTCGTCGCCAGTCCGTTGGTGGCGCCCTTGGTCATGCTGGGCTGGGGCGCCAGCCTCGGCGCCTTTGTCGGAGCGGCGGCCGGTGCCAATACGGGCGTCGAACACAAGGATGGCTGGCTGTCTGACCTGATCCGTGATGCGGTTGCCAGCGGTCAGGTTGTCCTGGTCGTGCAGACCCGGACGGCGGAAGAAACAGCGATTGCACGCGAAGTCGTTGGCGATGCGGTCGGCGAATACAAGGATGTCGTCAGTACCGTTTCAACGTGATTTTCTGTTGGGCAGGTTGTCCTTGTCGCCTGCCCAAGGATGAGGGACGACTACCATGATCGAGATTCGCAAAGGTCAGGCGCCGGCGCCGCTCGACCGTGCCGAATTCAGCGCCCGCTTTCGTGCCGCCTATTTCGACCCGGCCTATCGGGCCGAGGATCAGTCCATCGCCCGCCTGGAAGAGATTGCCTGGCAGATCTATGTCGTCGGCCGCAAGGCGCCGTTGACCCAAAAGGCGGGGCCGGGCCATG
>JAUYQT010000128.1 GCA_030697085.1 Azonexus sp.
CTTGTCGAGCACCTTGCCAGCGTAAGAGCCAGCCTTGAGCACGAGCTTGTCGTTGGTTTTTGCGAAGTCGGAGAGGACCTTCGCGGCAGCCACCGGGTCAGCAGAGACGCTATAAATCAACGGTCCGACCATTTGGTCAGCCAGGCCAGCGAACGAAGTGTCCGCGACCGCGCGACGAACCAAGGTATTCTTCAACACACGCAGATAAACACCAGACGCGCGAGCCTTGGCACGCAGCACAGTGAGGTCGACGACCCCAATGCCACGATATTCGGCAATCACGATAGTCTCAGCGTTGGCTACTTGTGCCGACACCTCAGCTACAACCGCTTTTTTGTCGTTCAGATTGAGACCCACAGGCCCTTCCTCCTTTCAAGTCATAACACGGCAGGGAAATTCCTGCCGCACCTACGGCGACCTGAACCAGAAGCTATGTCGACCGCTTTCGCGGACTACAAAAAATCTTGTTCTGGGGCACCGTCTGCGCAGGACGCTTTCGCCATTAAGTCCAGAGAGGACACCTGCGGTCTTTGACGATCGGATAGCCGGCGCGTAAGCGCCGACCATCGTCCCAAAGTTCTTTATGCCAACAAGGAAGCCTGATCGACGCGTACGCCGGGGCCCATTGTGGCGGAAACTGCAATTTTCCGAAGGTACTGCCCCTTGGAAGTGGCCGGCTTGGCGCGGGTCAAAGCCTCTACCAGAGCTTTCAGGTTGCTTTGCAGGCTTTCAACTGTGAATGATGCACGACCGATGGTGGCATGGACGATGCCTGCCTTGTCGGTACGATATTGGACTTGACCAGCCTTTGCATTTTTAACCGCAGTAACCACATCCATCGTTACCGTACCCACCTTCGGGTTTGGCATCAGGCCGCGTGGGCCGAGAATTTGACCAAGCTGACCCACAACCTTCATGGCATCCGGGGTTGCGATAACCACATCAAAATTCAGATTACCGGCCTTAACTTCAGCAGCCAGATCGTCGAAACCAACCACCTCGGCGCCAGCAGCCCTGGCCGCTTCAGCCTTTTCGCCCTGAGCGAAAACGGCAACACGCACTGACTTACCTGTACCAGCAGGCAGAACAACTGAGCCACGAACAACCTGATCGGATTTTCGTGCATCAACACCAAGGCTGACCGCAACGTCAATCGACTCATCAAACTTGGCAGTTGCCGTTTCTTTCGCAAGCGTCAATGCCTCTTGAACCGGGTAAGGCTTTTGCACCACAATCTTGCCCTGCAGTGCTTTTTGTTTTTTACTTAGCTTAGCCATGATCAAAGACCCTCCACCGTGATGCCCATCGAACGCGCGGAACCGGCGATAGTGCGCACGGCAGCATCCATGTCAGAAGCTGTCAAATCGGGCATTTTGGCTTTTGCGATGTCCTCGATCTGAGCGCGCGTAATCTTGCCGACCTTGTCAAGATGGGGCTTGGCAGAACCGGATTTAATACCGACAGCCTTCTTGATCAAAATAGTAGCCGGCGGCGTCTTCATCACGAAAGTGAAAGACTTGTCCGCAAAAGCGGTAATCACAACAGGAATTGGCAAGCCCGGCTCGACACCTTGCGTCTGAGCGTTAAAAGCCTTACAGAATTCCATGATATTCAGTCCGCGCTGGCCTAGCGCTGGGCCAATCGGGGGTGACGGATTGGCTTTACCAGCCGGCACTTGTAGCTTGATGTAGCCAACAATTTTCTTTGCCATAATGGCTCCTAAATAATGAGTATTAGCGCGTTTTTGCCAGACCTTGGTCTAACTACAGACGCTCCTCTTTCCAAATCAACAGGCATTCGGCATGCCCTAATTGCTCAATCAGGCTTTCTCAACCTGACCGAATTCAAGCTCAACCGGCGTTGCCCGCCCAAAAATGGTTACAGAAACACGCAGCCGGTTTTTTTCGTAATTTGCATCTTCAACCGAGCCATGAAAATCTGTAAACGGACCTTCCTTGACACGAACCAACTCACCGACCTCAAACAAAAATTTCGGACGAGGCTTTTCAACCCCTTCCTGCATTTGTTGCATGATCTTATCGACTTCCTTCTGGGTGATCGGCGTGGGCTTCGTCGCAGTTCCACCAACGAATCCAGTGACTTTCGGCGTGTTTTTCACCAAATGCCATGACTCGTCATCCATATCCATCTCAACGAGTACGTAGCCGGGGAAAAATTTGCGTTCTGAAATGGCCTTCTGACCACCTTTCATCTCCAC
>JAUYQT010000205.1 GCA_030697085.1 Azonexus sp.
GATTTTTCCAAAATTGAAGCGGGGCAGCTCGATATCGAACAAATTGAATTTGACCTGCGGACGCTGGTCAGCGACGTTGGCGATATGTTGGCGCTACGGGCCAGCGAAAAAGAGATCGAACTGACCTGCATGGTGGCCCCCGAAGTCCCTTCGATTTTGCATGGCGACCCCGGGCGTCTGCGCCAGATCTTGCTTAATTTGATGGGTAATGCCATCAAGTTCACCACCGATGGCGAGGTTGCTGTCTCGGTCAGCCTGGCCTGGGAAACAGAAATCAGCGCCAGCCTGCATTTTGAAATCCGAGATACGGGCATTGGTATTCCTGACAATAAGCTTGAGAATCTGTTCTCCCCGTTTACGCAGGCTGACTCTTCCATTACCCGAAAATTCGGTGGTACCGGCCTGGGTCTGTCGATCGCCCGGCGTCTGGCCGAGTTGATGGGCGGCGAGGTCGGCGTGAATAGTGTCGAAGGTCAGGGTTCCACTTTCTGGCTCGATCTTCCCTTCATGCAACATAGTGGCAATTGCCTTGTTCCGACGCGAGATCGTTCGAGCCTGCTCGGCAAGCGGGTTTTGGTCGTCGATGACAATCGGACTAACCGCCGCCTACTGGAAGTCCTGCTGCAGTCCTGGGGGGCGGAGCCGCTAATGGCTGAAGGTGGTTTGGCCGCCATCGAAACACTGCAGCAAGAAGTCAGCGCCGGGCGTCAGATCGATGTGGTTATCCTCGATATGCAAATGCCGGAACTCAATGGCGAGGAGGCCGGGCAGCGTATCAAGGCGAACCCCGCGTTAGCAGGCATTCCGCTGATTCTGCTGACCTCTGTTTCCCAGCGCGGGGATGCGATTCGCCTCTCTCAGGCGGGTTTTAATGCCTATCTGAACAAGCCGGTTCGGGACAAACTACTCAGGGCTTGTCTGGAAACCCTCTTCGGCTGGCCTGCCGGCGAAGAGGGCCTCAAGCCGGTTCCGCTGATCACCCGGCATAGTTTGGCTGAACTGGCGATGCATGCCCGGATTTTGCTCGTTGAGGATAATCCGACCAACCAGAAGCTGGCCCTTGCGCTGCTCAATAAACTCGGACATCAAGTCGATCTTGCCGCTAACGGTGTGGAGGCGCTGCATCAGTTGGCCAGCCAGTCTTACGATCTCGTGCTGATGGATTGCAAAATGCCGGTGATGGACGGTTATGAAACAACCCGGGCCATCCGGGCCGGTCTTTCAAATGTGCTTGATGCCGGGATTACGATTATCGCCATGACCGCCAATGCAATGGATGGGGACCGGGATCAGGCTTTAGCCGTCGGGATGAATGATTATTTGACCAAGCCGATTAATTCCGAGCAACTGAATCAGACGATCCAGCGTTGGCTAAAGAACGACAGTACCTTGCCCTCAGGCGAGCAGTCGCTTTCGGCGGAGTCGCCAGCGACTTTAACGGCCAGTGACGATCCGACTTTCGATGCCCGGCTGATGCTCGATTTGCTCGGCAATGATATCGAGCTCAGCGAAATTCTCCTCGCTTCAGGCATTCCCGGCCTGGCGACAGAAATGGGCAAACTGCGGGATTGTTACGCCCGTCAGGATAGCGTCGGTGTTTCGCGGGCGGCTCACACGATCAAGGGTTTGGGGGCGACTTTCGGCAGCCCTGTGCTGACTGACGCGGGCAAAGCACTTGAGGCGGCTATCTTCAGTCAAGATCAAGCCTTGATCGAGGCACGCATAAAAGCCTTGGGAATTGCCATCGACAATTTTTCAAAGCAGGCTGGTGCCTGGCTTGCAAAGAATGATTTAGTGGGGAGTGGTTAGTCGGTAGTGGTTAGTCGGTAGTGGTTAGTCGGAAGTCGGAAGTCGG
>JAUYQT010000226.1 GCA_030697085.1 Azonexus sp.
AGCGTGCTGTCGATTGATTCCTCCGGCCCGGCGTTGGCGCAGGCGCAGGCCAATCTGGCGCTCAATCCGCAATTGCCGGCGGAGCGTGCCGAGTGGCGGGAAGCCGATGTCTTTCAGGCGCTGCGCGATTTCCGCAAGGAAGGCCGCTTGTTCGATCTGATCGTGCTCGATCCGCCCAAGTTTGCACCGTCGGCGGCGCATGCCGAACGCGCGGCGCGGGCCTACAAGGATATCAATGTGCTCGGTTGCCGCTTGCTCAAGCCGGGCGGGCTGCTGATGACCTATTCCTGTTCCGGCGGCATCGGGCTGGAGTTGTTCCAGAAGATCGTCGCCGGGGCGGCGGTGGATTCCGGTCGTGAGGCGCGCATTGTGCGTCGGCTGGCCGGTTCGGCCGATCATCCGGTGGCCTTGAACTTCCCCGAAGGTGAATATCTAAAGGGTCTGCTCGTTCAGGTCGATTAAACCAAGTTCTGTGAATTCTCTGCGCCATCTCCTTCTCGTTGCCGTTCTCTTCCTCGCTCAGTTGGCGGTGGGGGCGCATGCTGTTGAGCATGCGGCGGGCAACGAAGGGGCGCTGGCGACACATACCTGTGAGCTTTGCCTGGCGGCGCACGATCTTGGTGCGGCGCTGCCGTCACTGCTGGCCTTGCCATCGGCGGCGCTTGATTTCGTTATTCCCGAGTCGCTGCAATCGCATGATCGTAGTGCTTTGCCGCCGCCTGCCGCACCGCAGCGCGGCCCGCCCAACTTCTAAAAACGCCCTCTTTTTACCGTTGACCGCAGCCTTGCAGAATATTTCTGCGGGTATTGGCATCTTTGCCGCTGGTCGCGTTTATTGCGTTTTCAGGAGAATTCCATGTTGCACAAGCCATTTACCCTGGCTGCGCTGCTCGCCGCCTCGTGCGTCGCGCCGGCCGCCGCCAATGACGATCTTGCCGCCATTCGTAGCCAGATCGATCAAATGAAGAAGTCCTACGAGCAGCGCATCGCCGCGCTCGAACAGAAGCTGGTTCAGGCCGAATCAACCTCCAGGACGAGCAAGCCGGTCGAGCCGGCGCTGACCAGCGAAAATCGTGCTGCAGCGCGGTCGACCGCAACGGCCAGCGGTTTTAACCCCGAGGTTTCGCTGATCCTGCAGGGACAGTACAAAAATATGAAGGATGTGGCTGAACGCGGCATTACCGGTTTTGCCCCGGCGGGTGGTCACGAGCACGGTGCGGGGACAATCGAAGGTAGCAACAAGCGCGGTTTCTCGGTGAATCATACCGAGCTGGTGCTGGCCGCCAATATCGATTCCAACTGGCGTGGTCAGGCAATCATCGCGGCGCTTGATGGCGCGGCCGAAGTCGAGGAGGCCTGGTTCCAGTCGCTCGGCCTCGGTCAGGGGATGGGCCTGAAGGGCGGCCGCTTCCGCTCCGGGATCGGTTATTTGAACGAACAGCACCCGCACCGGTGGGATTTTGCCGATGCGCCGCTGGCCTATCAGGCAATGTTTGGCACGCACGGCAGTTACACGCAGGATGGTGCGCAGTTCAAGTGGGTCGCGCCGACACCCATGTTCCTGGAGTTTGGTGCCGAGTTTGGGCGTGGCGCTAGTTTCCCCGGGACTGATCGCAACAAGAATGGCAGCGGTGGCGGTGCGCTCTTTGCCCATCTGGGCGATGATTTTGGCATCTCGAATAACTGGCGCGTCGGCCTTTCATATCTAAAGACGACAGCGCGCGAACGTCAAGCGCATTTTGAGGATGGCGTGAATGAGGTCGAGGCGCTGGGGAAATTTACCGGTAATTCGGCAACCTGGCTGGCCGATTTCGTCTGGAAATGGGCGCCGAACGGCAACCCGAAGTACCAGAACTTCAAATTCCAGACGGAGTACTTCCAGCGTCGTGAAAAAGGCGAGATGGCTTGCGGTGAGGCGGAGGCCGGTGTTGCCGTGTCTTGCCAGGATATCAGCAGCAACTATCAGACCCGTCAGTCCGGTTGGTATGCGCAAGGGGTTTTCCAGTTTACGCCCAACTGGCGGGCCGGTTTGCGCTATGAGCAACTGGATAGCGGTCGTCGTGACCTCGGTGAAAACGCCAACTACCTGATCGTCGAGAGCTATCAACCAAAGAAAGCGAGCGCGATGATTGATTACAGCTGGAGTGAATTCTCGCGTGTCCGCTTGCAATTTGCCCAGGATAAATCGATGTTGGGCATTACGGACAATCAGGTCATCGTGCAGTACATCATGAGTCTGGGTGCGCATGGCGCGCACAAGTTCTAGGAGGCCAACGATGAAAAAACAGATATCCATTTTATTGTTGGCGTTGGCCTCTCTGCCCGCATCGGCCAATCTCAACGTCTTTGCCACGGTGCCGGAATGGGGGGCGCTAGCCAAAGAAATCGGTGGCGAGCAGGTGACGGTCTACACCGCGACCAGCGCTTTTCAGGATCCGCACCGGATTGAGGCCAAGCCATCGTTGTTGGCGCAGGCGCGGCGGGCGCAACTGGTCGTTGCAGCCGGGGCCGATCTGGAAATCGGCTGGTTGCCACTGGTTGTTCGTGATTCTGGAAATTCGGCCATTCAGACCGGTCGACCGGGGTATTTCGCAGCGGCCGATTACGTCAATCGCCTCGACGTGCCGACGGAACTCGATCGCGCTCACGGCGACGTACATGCGGCTGGCAATCCGCATACCCACCTTGATCCGCGTAATGTGCTGCAGGTCGGCGCCGCGCTGGCCATCCGCATGGCGGAACTGGATGCAGCCAATGCCGCGCTCTATCAGAGCGGCTTCAAGACCTTTGCCGGCAAGTGGCAGGTGGCGATGGCGCGTTGGGAAAAAGAGGCCGTGCCTCTGCGCGGGGTGGCAGTGCTGGTGCATCACTCATCTTTTGTCTACCTGACTAATTGGCTGGGGATGAAGGAGATTGGGACACTTGAGCCAAAGCCAGGTGTTGAGCCAACGAGCGGCCATTTGAGCGGCCTGCTAACCAGGCAGCAAACGACACCGGCCAAAATGGTCTTGCGCACTGCTTACAATCAGGACGGCCCAAGCCAGTGGATTGCTGGCAAGACCGGTATCCCGGCAGTGATGCTGCCTTACACGGTAGGTGGCACGGCGGAGGCAAAAAACCTGTTTGGCCTGTTTGATGACACGTTGCAACGCTTGTTGAAAGCCTTGCGTTGAGTTTTTTGCTACATATTGAGCAGTTGGTCGCCGGCTGGCAGCAGCCGGCGACTCAGCCTTTCGACCTGAGCCTTTCTGCGGGTGAAATCGTCGGCCTGACCGGCCCCAATGGCGTGGGCAAAAGTACGTTGCTGGCGGCACTGGCCGGGCGGGCAAGCGTCTTTTCCGGTCGTGTCGAGCAACGGCCGGGGTTACGGCTGGCATTGCAGACACAGGAAATTCCGCCGCTCGATGGCCTCCCCCTTTCCGGTCGCGAACTCCTGGCGCTGACCGGCGCCACGGCGGATGGTTTGCCCCCCTGGCTGGCTGAACGTCTCGATCTGCGCCTCGATCGCTTGTCCGGCGGTCAGCGCCACTACCTGGCGTTGTGGGCTATTTTGCAGGCGCCAGCCGATCTGGTGCTGCTTGATGAGCCGACCAATAATCTTGATGCCGCTGGTGTGGCGCACCTGACGGCGCATCTGCGTGACCGGGCGAAAGCCGGGGCGGGGATGATAGTAGTCAGCCACGACGCAGCTTTTGTCGAAGGCGTTTGCGACCGCGTTCTGCTGCTCGGAGCGCGCGATGCTAAGTGAGCTTTTTCTCGTCCCTTTTTTGACCGGATTCTGTCTTGCCATCGTGCTGCCACTGCTCGGCTGTTACCTGCGTTTGCGTGACGAATGGCTGGCCGCGCTGGCTTATTCCCACGTTGCGGCTGCCGGCGCATTGCTCGCGCTGGTTTGCGCCTTGCCACCGGTTTTGGGCGGTATGGCCGCCGCCGGGTTGGCCGGTGCCGGTAAGCGATTCTTCGCCCGAAAGTTGGCGGGTGGTGCCAGTTATGCGTTGCTGCTGCTCGGCGGTTGGGCCGTTGCCGTCCTTCTGGCCGCCAATCACCCCTTGGCCGAACGTCTTGGCCATGCGCTTTTCGACGGCCAGCTTTATTTTTCCAGCAGCGAGCAACTCGGCCTGGTCGCGGTCGGAAGCGTCATGGCCTGGCTCGCCCTGTACCGCCTCGGCAAGTACCTACTGCTTGCTCACGTCTATCCTGATTTTTTCCGTAGTCGTAGTCTACGGGCCTGGCCGACGCAAAGTGGTTTTGATCTATTGGCAGCGTTGACGCTGGCCCTGGCCACGATGAGCATGGGCGTCATGGGCGCTTTCGCCCTCGTTTTTATCCCCCCCTGGCTGGCTTTTCGCCGGGCTCGTAACTGGCGCACTGGCCTGTGGCTGGCGTTGGCGATTGGCCTGCTTGCCTACGTTGCTGCCTTTTGCCTGGCGCTTGAGCTGGATCAACCCTTCGGGCCGGTGCTGGCACTGTTGCTTATCCTCGTTGGGCTGGTTATTGCATGAGCTTGGCGGGCATGCTAAAAAGCCTCCTCTGTACGCGGAGCGCTCATGGTCTTTTCCTTTTTTAAAAAGCAGCCTCAGAAAATGCCGGAACGGCCAGCGGCTCGCCCACGCGCTCCGGAGCCCCGGCCTGAGGTTAGAGCGCCGAAGCCGTTGATCGTCGAAGTCGAGCCGCTTTCCGAGCCCTTGCCGGACCTCGAATTCACTTCAAGCAAGCCGCCACAGCCTGTCCCGGCAGAGAAGAACGCCGAGATGCTCTCACCTGCCGCTCCGGAAGATATTGCTTTGGCCGTGGGGGATTTTGATTTTGATTCTGACTTTGCCGAATCCAGCGTCATGGCCATTGATGTCGAGCACGCCGCTGAGCCGTTGCAGGCAGATATCGAGCAGGTTGTTGTCATGTTCGCCAATGGTCAGGACTCTGCGGCTCGGGCGCTGCTGGAAATGCTTATTCGGGCCCATCCCGGTCGCGAAGGGCGGCGCTTCTGGGCCTTG
>JAUYQT010000236.1 GCA_030697085.1 Azonexus sp.
GCCGTTTGATCTTCAGCCAGAGCCTTTTGAGGTCGCAGAGGTGTTTGAGGTGCCTCTTTCATTCTTGCTTGATCCTGCTAATCATCAGCGACATTCGATTCATCACCGGGGCGCCATGCGCGATTACTTTGCCATGCCCTATGGCGATTATTTTATCTGGGGGGCGACCGCCGGGATGATTCGTTCACTGACTCAGCGCCTCGGCCTGCATAGCGCTTAAGCTTGTGGTATGTTGACGTTTTAGTACAAAAACAAGCCGATTCCGGCAATTTCTGGTCCCCCATGAGCCTTCTCTCGCTGATTGCCGTCTTCCTCATCGAGCAGCTGCAACCCCTGAACTATCGTCGTGCTGTGGCCGAGCCGTTGGGCGCTTGGGCCGATTTCATTGAGTCTCGTTTCAATGCCGGGGCATATCAGCATGGTGTAATCGCCTGGTGCCTGGCTGTATTGCCCGCTGTTTTGCTGGTGGGCGGGCTTTACGCGCTGCTCTATTCGCTGAACCCGCTACTGGCCTGGGCGCTGAATGTGGGCGTGCTTTACCTGACCATGGGCTTTCGGCAATTCAGCCATCATTACACTGACATTCAGTTAGCTTTGCGGCTGGGCGACCTTGAGCGAGCTCGCCAATTACTCGCTGAATGGTTAGGGCGTTCAGCTTACGATTTGGGGTCGGAGGATATCGCCCGGCTCGCTATTGAAGAGGCGCTCGCCGCCTCGCATCGGCATGTTTTTGCTGTTCTGCTCTGGTTCGTTATATTGCCGGGCCCCTGTGGCGCTTTGTTGTATCGCATGGCTGCCGTTCTGCGTGAGCGTTGGGGGCACGAAAATGCCGTGCAAAAAAATGATTTTTCCATATTCTCACGGCAAGTTTTCGGTATTATCGACTGGCTGCCTTCGCGGGCAACCGCGTCGGCATTTGCCATTGTGGGTGATTTTGAAGATGCCGTTTACTGCTGGCGGACACAGCCAGCGCAGTGGCCGGAGCGCGATATGGGCATTGTCCTGGCCTCTGGCGCCGGGGCGCTGGGTGTGCAGTTGGGCCGGCCGATTGCCGATGGCGCAGAGATTTCAGATCGAGCCGAACTGGGGCTGGGTCATCCAGCCGATGTCGATTTTATGCAGAGTGCCGTTGGCCTCGTCTGGCGAGCCACGGTGTTGTGGATGTTGTTGCTGTTTTTGTTGGGGCTCGCCAGTCTGACGGGCTGAATAATTTTTATCAGGAGATTTATATGAGCAGAGATGTTGTCGTTCTGAGCGCAGTACGTTCCCCGATTGGTGCATTTGGTGGTTCCTTGGCCGATTTTGAAAGTACCGAACTGGCCGGGGTGGTGATGAAGGAAGCCATTGCACGTTCCGGGGTTGATCCGCTGGCTATCAATTACGTTACCGTTGGCACCACAATGCCGACGGACTCCCGTTATGCCTACGTTTCCCGTGTTGCTTCCATTCAGGCTGGCTTGTCGATGGACTCCGTCGCCATGCAGGTTTCCCGTCTCTGTGCCTCT
>JAUYQT010000498.1 GCA_030697085.1 Azonexus sp.
ACTGGTCGAGCAGATAAGAGTTGGCGGAATGCACTTCGACGCCGTCGAAACCAGCCGCGATGGCGTTGCGGGCGGCGCGGCGATAGTCGTCGATCAGGCCGGGAATTTCGTCATCACGCAGGGCACGCGGCGCGGAGACCGGGACAAAGCCTTCGCGGGTAAAGGTCTGGGCATCGGGACGACGGTTGGTGGACGAAACCGGCGCAGCGCCGTCCGGCAACAGCGAAGAATGGGAGATACGACCGACGTGCCAAAGCTGGATGACGATCTTGCCGCCGGCCGCATGAACGGCATCGGTAACCTTGCGCCAGGCGGCTACCTGCTCCGGCGAATAAATCCCCGGAGTATCGAGGTAACCCTGCGCCATCGGGCTGATCTGGCTGGCTTCGGCGATGATCAGGCCGGCACTGGCCCGTTGGCGGTAGTACTCGACAGTCATCAGACCCGGCAGCTTGCCTTCGATGGCACGATTACGGGTCAGCGGTGCCATGACGATGCGGTTGGCCAGGGCGATTTCGCCGATTTTGATGGGGTCAAACAAAGAACTCATGATGATTTTCCTTGGTGGCTGCTGCAGGTTTAAAAATTGGACAGGTCATCTGGTTAGTTGCCCAAAGATAATACTTATCAGTGACTTGGTACGCCATGAAAGCATCCATCAATATTCGATAGACCCATTTCGCGTTGCGCCACGCCTATGTTCTTGTAGCACTTCTTGAGTTCCATTGACGATCAGCGCCCGCCGGTTTTATGAGCGACTAAGCAGGTAGTCCGCCGCCGTATACAACTTCCAGCCGCCATCGCCCGTCAACTCAAGCACCTGCGGGTGGAACTTCAAGATCGATGGGCGATGACCAACACTGACCATGGTCGTTTCACTAGCCGCCAATTCTCGGTAAAGACCTTCTTCATTTGCGATATCCAGTGCGCTGGTCGCTTCATCGAGAATGACGTAGCGCGGTGCGGCGAGCAGCACACGGGCGAAGGCGACACGTTGCTGTTCGCCCACTGAAAGCACTTTGGCCCAGTCCAGTTCGGCGTCCAGGCCGCCGAAGCGAGCGGCCAACTCGGGCAAATTAACGCGGAGCAGCAATTTCTGCAGCGCCTCGTCGCTGATTTTCATGTCCAGTTGTGGATAAAGCAACTGACTACGCAAGCTGCTCAACAACATGTAGGGCCGCTGCGGCAGGAACAACATTTCGCCAGCTTCCGGGCGGCAAATTTGACCCTTGCCGGTTCGCCACAATCCGGCCAGTGCTCGTAGCAGCGAGCTTTTTCCACAGCCGCTGGCACCGACAATCATCACCCCTTGGCCAGGATTGATGGTCATTGAAAGCCCCTTAATCAAAGTTCGCGTATGGTTGGGGGTGAGCAGAGTGAGGTTCTTGATCTCCAGATGCGAGTTTTCAACCAACTCAATATGCTGTCGAGAGCTTTGCACCCCGGGGGTACTTCCTGCCGGGCGCGGTCCACGGCTTTTTTTGGCTAAAAATTTCGCAAAGCTATCCAGACGATCAATCCCCGCGGCAAAGCGGCTGAAGCTTTCAAAGTTATCGACGATAATGGTCAACGCACCAAGAATGGCAGCAAAAGCGCCGGCTGCCTGAATCGCCCGACCGACCTCCAAATCACCGGCCAGAACCTGCCCGGCGATGATCGAATACGGCAGGATGATGGTCATTAAGCTATAGCTGTACTGAAACAGATTCAGATTCAATTGAGCGCGGATCAGCTTGTTGAAATTCGCAAAAGCTGCATTGAAATACTGGCCGATTTGCCATGACTCCTGCGCCTCGCCGCGATAAAAGGCAATGGCCTCCGCGTTCTCACGAATCCGCACAAGACTGAAGCGGAAATCCGCCTCGCGCCGTAATTGGTAGAAATTGAGGCCGATCAGCACCTTGCCGAATACCAGCAAAGTAATCGTCGTTCCGGCAACCGCATAAATAATCAGGAAAAAAACCAAGGCTTTGGAAATTGACCAGAGCACGCCGCTGAACGCCAGCAACTGTAAAACTGCACCAACCAGTACCAGCAAAAAATAAAGGGACCGCTGGGTAAAAGTGTTGATGTCCTCGGCGATCCGCTGGTCTGGGTTGTCGATATTGGGATCAGCATTAAGCTCGTAATAAGCGCGATTGCTGAAGTAATGCACGAGATAATCCTGCGTTAGCCAACGCCGCCAGAACAGGCCGAGCTTATCGCGCACGTAATAGTAAAAGGCGTAAATCGGCACCGCGACGAGCAAGATAATGAGGCACTGGAAGATCGACTTCCAGAACCGTTCGGCATC
>JAUYQT010000326.1 GCA_030697085.1 Azonexus sp.
ACTTCCAACTTCCAACTTCCAACTTCCAACTTCCGACTTCCAACTATTTCTGCAGCTTTTCGTAAAGCCCGACGGCGCTTTCCATCTCTTCCAGCATGCGCTCGCTGCTCGTCGCTACTGCCGTTTGCGGGCGCTTATCGGTGCCCGTTTTCTGGCCCAGTGCGTTCTCGAAGAAAAACCATTGTTGCGTCACCAGCGCCAGCGCATCCCTGATCTGTGGCGTATTGCTCGGCGCGGCATCCAGCTCCTGCTGCGCCGCCGCGAAATCTTTGCGTGCCTTGTCGAGTTCGGCAACGCTCTTTTCATCGCCAACGCCCCAGGCAATTGCCTGATAGAACTTGGCCATGCGTTGCGACAACATGCGCTGCCGACCGGAAAGATTGACCAGCCGCCCGGCCGTTGTCGCTGATTGCTGCTCGAATTGCACCGTGCCTTGATGCGCCAGCGCCAGCACTTCTTCAGAAATGGCCAGCGCCTTGCGGGCGTTTTCCTTCGAGGGTGCGGCGCCGATCAAAATATCCTTGTAAGCCAGCCAGGATTTCTCCAGCTTGCCGTAGGTTTCCCGGATCGCCGGCGTTGGCGCGTAGTTTTTCAATTCCACCAGTTGCCGGTCGAAAACCGCCATTGAGCTATCGAGCAGCTTCTTGCTGCGGTCAACCTCAATTTGTTGGCCAATTTGAAAATAAGCTTTGGCCATACGCTGCGACAACATGCGCTGCCGGCCGGCCTTATTAATCGCCGAATTCAAATCACTGATTTGCGCCAGCGCAACATCACCGGCCAGCAACAGGAAGCAACCGAGCAACACCCCTCGTAAAGATTTCACGCCGCCTCCCGCCAAAGCACCATTCAAGAGGCAGAAAAATACGGACTCCCGGCTCTGCTGACCATGATTTGCATCAACAGCCCAGCGCAGCGGCGCGACCGGGTGTTAAGGCAGTTGCGTCAGGTAATTCGCCACCGCGACGATATCGTCGTTCTTCAAGGGAGCTGTGGCGATCGTCATCAACGGGTTGCTGCGAATACCGGTATTGTCGCGATAACGGGTGATGGCGGTTTGCAGATAGGGTAACTTCTGGCCGGCCAGGCGGGGATAAACCTCATTGCCCCGCGCCTGCTCGCCGTGACAGCGCACGCAAAGCTTGTTGAAAAGCTCCTTGCCCTTGGCCACCTGGGCCGCATCGGCCGGCATTGGGCGCACGTTTGCGTTGGCGTAATAGAGCGCCACCTGCAGACGCTCTTCATCTTTCAGCACCTTGATCAAGCCTTGCATGAAGGCATCCTTGCGCTCGCCGGCGGCAAATTTACGAATTTGCTCAAGCAGATAACCGGGGTTCTGGCCGGCCAGATTGGGGACTTCCGGCGTTTTGCTGACGCCGTCTTCACCGTGACAATTGGCGCAGAAAAAAGCGGTTTTCTTACCCGCCTCAACCGCCGCCTTGCGCGCCGCCGGATCAGCCTGAACGGCCTTGATGCGCTCCTGCAAGGCAGGCTGGGCCTGAACCATGCCACTCGCCACAAAGGCGCCTATCGCAAGAATCCAGGCTCGCATCACCACTCCCCAAAAATGACTAGATATTATGCCGTACCCCCTACGGTCAGTCCATCAATACGCAGTGTTGGCTGACCGACACCGACCGGCACGCTCTGGCCGTCTTTACCACAAGTGCCGACGCCGGGGTCGAGCTTGAGGTCATTGCCGATCATCGACACCCGGTTCATCGCATCCGGCCCATTGCCGATCAGCGTTGCGCCCTTGATTGGCCGCGTCACCTTGCCGTCTTCAATCAGATAAGCCTCGCTCATCGAGAAGACAAATTTGCCGCTGGTGATATCGACCTGGCCACCGCCGAAATTGGCGGCGTAAATACCCTTCTTCACCGACTTGATGATTTCCTGCGGGTCATGCTCGCCGGCCAGCATCATGGTATTGGTCATGCGCGGTAGTGGCAGATGGGCGAAAGATTCGCGCCGGCCGTTGCCGGTTGGCGCCACACCCATCAAACGGGCATTCAGGCTGTCCTGCATGTAACCCTTGAGAATGCCGTCCTCGATCAACACGGTACGCTGCGTCGGATTACCTTCATCGTCGATATTCAAGGAGCCGCGCCGATCGGCGATGGTGCCGTCATCAATCACCGTGACGCCCTTCGACGCAACGCGCTGGCCGACCCGGCCGCTAAAGGTCGAGCTGCCCTTGCGGTTGAAATCGCCTTCCAGCCCATGTCCAACCGCCTCATGCAACAGGATGCCCGGCCAGCCGGCGCCAAGCACGACTGTCATCTGTCCGGCCGGTGCGGCCTCGGCATTCAGATTGGTTATGGCCTGATGCACCGCTTCTTTGGCGTAGCGTTGCAGCACTTCGTCATCGTAATAGCCAAAGTCAAAACGCCCGCCACCGCCGGCACTGCCCTGCTCGCGCTTACCGTTTTCTTCGACGATGACCGAGATCGAACAACGCACCAGCGGACGGATATCGGCGGCCAGACGACCATCGGAGCCGGCGACCAGAATGACTTCATATTCACCGGCCAGCGAGGCCATGACCTGAATCACCCGCGGATCAAGGGCGCGCGTAAAACCTTCGAGGCGCTCCAGCAGCTTCACCTTGGCTTCGGCCGGTAGCGAGGCAATCGGGTCATGCGGCACGTACAGCGCATGGCCGGCAGCGCCGTATTTGAGCGCCGGCAGAGTGCCCGTTTGCCCGACTGCCGCAATGGCGCGCACGGCGGTCGCCGCATCGGTCAGCGCCCGCGAACTGATGTCGTCCGAGTAGGCAAAAGCTGTTTTTTCGCCGGAAATCGCCCGCACGCCCACACCCTGGTCGATATTGAAGCTGCCCGACTTGACGATGCCTTCATCCAGGCTCCACGCTTCGGAGCGGGAATACTGGAAATAGAGATCGGCGTAATCAACCTGATGACTCAGGATTTGGCCAAAAGTCCGGGAAAGGTCGCCTTCGGTCAGCGAGAAGGGCGCCAGAAGCAGGGATTCGGCTTGCGCCAGGGCGCTGTCTTTGTTCATTGAAAACAAACTCCGGTTAGAAACCTCCCCCTTCAGGGGGATAATCGTACTTGGGAGAGGCGTAAGCTCTTCCAAGCTGTTTCGCCCGGTCACGGGCGTGGATTGAAACATTGAAACTCCGTCAAAATATTTAAAGCGTACGGTGGGCAAGGGCCGGCAGGCGCTCACGAATTTCGGCCATGTGGGCGTGGTCAAGATCGGCAATCACGACGCCTGGCCCTTTCATTTTACGATCCAGAATTTCGCCCCAGGGGTCGATGATCATGCTGTTGCCGTGCGTCTGGCGACCATTTTCATGGCGCCCACCTTGTCCGACTGCGAGGAGATAACATTGGTTCTCGATCGCCCGGGCGCGGAGCAGGATTTCCCAGTGAGCGCGCCCGGTGGTGTCGGTGAAGGCGGCCGGCAGCATGATCAGATCGACCGTGCCCAGTGCCCGATAGAGTTCGGGAAAGCGCAGGTCGTAGCAGATCGAAAGGGCGACACGACCAAAGGGTGTGTCAATGGCGACCGGTTGATCGCCAGCTTCGATAAAGGCGGCTTCGTCATAAGCCTCATCGCCTTTTTTGAAGCCAAAAAGGTGGATTTTGTCGTAACGGGCGACGCACTCGCCGGCCGGGTTGTAAACCAGGCAGGCATTGCGCATTTTGTTCGGGTCGGCTGCGGTCAACGGCAAAGAACCGGCAAAAATCCACACGCCGTAGTGCTGCGCGGTTGCGGCCAACCAGTCCTGCACGGGGCCGCGGCCAAACACCTCGCGGGCGCGCACACGGTTGGCGTCGGCGGCGCCGATGATGGGGAAATATTCCGGCAGCGCGAC
>JAUYQT010000444.1 GCA_030697085.1 Azonexus sp.
CATTTTTACCTCTTTTTCATGCCGGATTTTGCGCGCGAAGATTATGCGCGGCATGACTGGTACGATGATGTTGCCGCCCGATTTACTGCCGTCAAGGGCAGTGCAGCCTCGCCAGCGCTGCAGGCCAGAGCACGATTTTTCCATTTGACCGGTTTTCTCGCCGGACGTTGGCCGCACAGTCTTGCATTGCAGCCGGGCGGCAGCACCAAGGCGATGACCCCGGCTGAGCGGGTGCGAATCCTCGCCGTCTTGCGCGAGTTTCGCAGTTTTCTTGAAACAGTCTTGTTCGGCGATACCCTGGATGCGTTTTATGCGCTGACCAGTGAGCAGGCTTTGCTGGCTTGGGCGGCCGGGCGGCAAGGCGATTTCCCCTTGTTCTTGCGGGCGGCGACGGATTTGGGGCTGAATCGTATCGGTCGGGCGACTGATCGTTTCATTTCCTATGGCGCCTATGATTTGTTTAATGCCGGTGTATGGCAGCCTAATCCAGTCGATCGGGGTGATTTCCAGCGGGGCACCGTCAGCCCGGTGCAGCACAGTCTGATTACCGAAGACACGCAACATGCCTGGCTGGCCGATGGCTTGCCGAAATCCCCGGTGGTAGGTGAAACCCGGGTCGATGCCGATAAGCCGGGAGCCTACACCTGGTGCAAAGCGCCGCGTTATGATCAGCTAGTAGTCGAAACCGGTGCCCTGGCTCGGCAAGTGGTGTCCGGCAACTGGCTGGCGCGCGATCTGGTCGGGCGAAACGGGGCCAGTGTGACGGCCAGGGTGGTGGCGAGAATGATTGAACTGGCACGGGTTGTTCCGGCAATGGAGGCCTGGGTGCGTGACATTGTGCCGGGCGAGGCTTTCTGTGTACCGGCGCCTTTGCCCGAGTCAGGCGAAGGGGTTGGTCTGGTTGAAGCAGCACGTGGGGGCTTGGGGCACTGGCTGTCGGTAAAGCGCGGACGGATCGAGCGTTACCAGATCATCGCACCCACCACCTGGAATTTTTCACCGCGCGATAGTGCAGGGCAACCCGGACCACTTGAACAGGCGCTGGTCGGCTTGCCGGCCGGTGATGGCGCGCCGCCGACAATTCAGCATGTGGTGCGCTCGTTTGATCCCTGTATGGTGTGTACTGTTCATTAATTGATTTGTCTTGATTGCAAGCTGATAGCTATTGCATGCACGTTCTTGCTGATTTGTGTTCCCCCCAATCTCTGTTTTTCAATGTAAGGGCCAGGCAGAAAAAACCGCCGAGTGGCGGGTGTGGTTCAAAAAGCCAGCTTGAGTTTTTCTAGCTTGCTCACTGTTTGAGGCAATTGCTGCTTCAATAGGGTCGCCAGAAACTCATCCTGAGTTTTGGGATGTTTTATCAGTGCGGCTCGCATTTCTCGAACCGCTTGAATACAGGCGCTGGTATCCAGGTCAAGAAGGTCAGCAATGAAGTCGTCAGGGTGGATTGCCTCAACCCCATATTCTGCCAGCGCTGAACTAGGAAAGTCCTTGAGATTGAATGTGACGATCAGTTCGGCTCCGCACTTCATGGCGGCAGCCAGGACATGCCTATCATCCTTGTCTGGCATTCCACCGATGCATGGAATCAGGTGTTCATATCCTTCGACCAAACAGTCGTGTATGTGTAAGTCGGTCAGGTTCGCAGTTCGCTGGATTCTCTCTGGTGGCAAATCTGGGC
>JAUYQT010000528.1 GCA_030697085.1 Azonexus sp.
CGGGCTGAGCCTGTCGAAGCCATTGAAAACACAGGGATTGCCCTTCGACAAGCTCAGGGCGAACGGAATAAATCAGTGCCTCCTTAGGAATTTCGCATGCGCCGCATCGTCATCGCTTTTGTCATCATCGCCCTGCTCGGCCTCGGCATCTTCTGGTTCACCCGACCCAAGCCAATTCCAGTGATACTGAAGGAAGTCGCCGCGGGCAAGGTCGAGGCGACACTGGCCAACACCCGGGCCGGCACCGTCGAAGCCTGCCAGCGCACTAAACTCTCCACCATTGTCGGCGGCCGCATCGAATACCTGGGCGTCAAGGAGGGCGACCATGTGAAGAAAGGCCAGTTGCTGCTCAAGCTGTGGAACGATGACCAGCAGGCGCAGGCGGCCTTGGCGCAAACGCAGATTGTGCTTGCCGGCAAACGCAGCGAGGAAGTTTGCATTGCTGCGGTCAACGCTGAAAAAGAGGCAAAAAGACAGGCCGAGTTGCGCGCCAAAGGTTTCGTTTCGAGCAGCCGGGAAGAAGCGGCCCGCACCGATGCCGAAGTCCGCCGCGCCGGCTGCAATACTGCCAAGGCAGATATCGCGCAGGCCGAAGCCAAGCTCAAGACAACCCGGGTTGAACAGGGCCGCGTTGCGCTCTATGCGCCCTTTGACGGCATTGTTGCCAAAATCGTCGGCGAACTGGGCGAATACTCGACGCCTTCGCCGCCAGGCGTGCCGACACCTCCGGCCATAGATTTAATCGACGACTCCTGCCTCTACGTCAAGGCGCCGATGGATGAAGTCGATGCGCCGAAAATCACGGCCGGCCAACCGGTGCGCGTCACCCTCGACGCCCTGCCCGGCAAGACACTGCCCGGCAAGGTCAGGCGTGTCGCACCCTATGTTTCCGCGGTGGAAAAGCAGGCCCGCACCGTCGATATTGAAGTTGATTTTGAGCAACCGGAAACCGCCGGCAAATTGCTGGTGGGTTACAGCGCCGACGTCGAAATCATCCTCGCCGGCCACGACCAGGTATTGCGTATCCCGACCGCCGCGATTCAGGAAGGCGGCCGCGTCCTGCTTTTCAATGCCGACAGCGGCAAGCTGGAAGAGCGCCAGATCAAAACCGGCCTCGCCAACTGGGAATACACCGAAGTCCTCGCAGGCCTGGCGGCGGGCGACCGGATTGTCACCTCGCTGGAAAAAGAAGGCATCAAGGCCGGCGCCAGCGTGACGCCGGATGAAAAGACGAAAGCAAAGTAGCCGATGGCGCTGATCGAACTGGCCGGCATTGAGCGCTTTTTCCAGCTCGGGGATTCCACGGTCCACGCCCTGGCAGCCCTTAATTTGAGCATTGACGCCGGCGAATACGTCGCGGTGATGGGGCCTTCCGGCTCGGGAAAATCAACCTTGCTCAACCTGCTCGGCTTGCTCGACCACCCCAACGCCGGCACCTACCAACTCGAAGGCCGCGATGTCACCACGCTTTCGCCGGATGAACAGGCGCACGTCCGCAGCGAGCGCATCGGCTTCGTCTTCCAGAGCTTTCACCTCGTCCCGCGCCTGACCGCGGCCGAAAACATCGCCTTGCCGATGACCCTGGCGGGCATCCCGGCCAAAGAACGCAACGCCCGCGTCGCCCAGGCGTTGCGCAGCTTCGGCCTGGAAAACCGTGCCGATCATCGCCCCGATCAGCTTTCCGGCGGCCAGCGCCAGCGCGTCGCCATCGCCCGCGCCACCATCATGCAGCCGGCGCTGATCCTGGCCGATGAACCCACCGGCAATCTCGACCGGCATACCGGCGAAGAGGTGGTCAGCCTGCTCGAAGGGCTCAACGCCAGTGGCGTCACGCTGATTGTCGTCACCCACGACCAGGCGATGGGCGCCCGGGCCCGACGGCAGTTGGTGATGGAGGATGGGCGGCTTAAAACTGACTCGCGGCAGGCGACATGAGCACTGGTTCAACACCGCCCAACCCAAACCCGTCATTCCTGCCCAGGCTGGGATTCAGGTTTTCCGGCACCGACTGGATTCCCGCCTATGCGGGAATGACCGCGCCGATTTTCTTAAGCTGTCATGCGCCTCGCTGACACCCTCCGTTTCGCCCGCGATGCCGCCACCGGCTACCCGATGCGCACCTCGCTTTCGGTGCTCGCCATGTCGATCGGCGTCGCCGCCGTCGTCATCCTCACCGCATTGGGTGACGGCGCCCGGCGCTACGTCGTCGGCCAGTTTTCCTCGATCGGCACCAACCTCGTCATCGTCCTGCCCGGCCGCTCCGGCACCGGCGGTTTCAATCCGGCTAATGCCATCACCACCACACCGCGCGACCTGACCATCGACGACGCCAGCGCCTTGCGTCGCTCCCCGGCCGTCAGCCGCGTTGCGCCGCTCACCGTCGGCACTTCGGAAATCAGCTTTGGTGGGCGTTTGCGTGAAGTCATGGTTGCCGGCTCAACCGCTGAATTCATCCCCATCCGCAATTTCGAACTGGCCCAAGGTCGCGGCCTGCCGGAAGAGGACTGGAATCGCGGCTCATCGGTCGCCGTCATCGGCGACAAAATCCGCGAGGAACTGTTCGGCAACCAACCCGCCGTCGGCCAACTGATCCGCGTCGGCGACCGGCGACTACGCGTCGTCGGCGTACTCAAATCCCTCGGCCAGGGACTGGGCATGAACACAGACGAACTAGTCATCGTACCCGTCGCACTGGCCCAGGCCATGTTCAACTCCAACACGCTGTTCCGCATTCTGGTCGAAGCAAAAAGTCGCGAGGCGATTCCAGAAGCCAGAGAACAGGCGATGGAAATCATCAAACAGCGGCATCGCGGCGAAGAAGACATCACCGTCATCACCCAGGACGCCGTGCTCGCCACCTTTGACAAACTGCTCGGCGCGCTGACCCTGGGCGTCGCCGGCATCGCCGCGATCAGTCTGGCCGTCGCCGGCATTCTGGTGATGAACGTCATGCTCGTCGCCGTCACCCAGCGCACCGGCGAAATCGGCCTGCTCAAGGCGCTCGGCGCCACGGCCCAGACCATCCGCCTGGCCTTCCTGGCCGAAGCAGCCATGCTCTCCACCGTCGGCGCCCTGCTCGGCTACCTGCTTGGCCAGCTCGGTGCCTTCGCCCTGCGCCAGGCCTTTCCGGTTTTCCCGGCTTACCCGCCGGATTGGGCGGTGATCGCTGGCCTATCCACAGCACTGATC
Source organism: Azonexus sp. (assembly GCA_030697085.1). Taxonomy (GTDB): domain Bacteria; phylum Pseudomonadota; class Gammaproteobacteria; order Burkholderiales; family Rhodocyclaceae; genus Azonexus. The sequence goes on from JAUYQT010000528.1 coordinate 3,190, forward strand.
ACCGGCCTGCTCTTCGGCGTCATGCCCGCCCGTCGCGCCGCCCGACTCGACCCGGTGCAAGCCTTGATGAAGCACTGAGATGCTTGTCGCCGACTCCCTACAGCTCGCCCTGCGCGCCATTACCGCACAGCGCCTGCGCAGCTTCCTGACCTTGCTCGGCATTGCCGTCGGCATCGCGGCGGTCATCCTGCTCACCTCGATCGGCGAAGGCATCCATCGCTTCGTGCTCGGCGAATTCACCCAGTTCGGCACCAACGTTATCTCGGCCATGCCCGGCAAGACAAAAACCGGCGGCTCACCCTCCGGCCTGCCTTCAAGCGCCCGGCCACTTTCACTGGAGGATGCCAAGTCGCTCGAACGCCTGCCCCATGTCGTCGCCGTAACCCCCAATGTGCGCGGCAACGCCGAGGTCGAAGGCAACGGCAGAACACGGCGAACGCTGATTTACGGGGTCAACGCCAATTTACCCAAAATCTTCCGGTCGACCGTGCAAAGCGGCCAATTTCTGCCCGCTGACGATGAAAGCAGCGCCCGCGCCTTCGTCGTGCTCGGTTCCAAGGTCAAAAATGAGTTATTCGGCAGCGAAAACCCACTCGGTCAGCGCTTGCGGATCGGCGGCCTGCACTTTCGCGTCATCGGGGTCATGGCACCCAAAGGCCAGTTTCTTGGTATCGACCTCGACGACACCGCCTTCATTCCGACCGCCCGCGGCCAGGAATTATTCAACCGTGAAGGCGTCGACGAAATCAACATCGCAGCCGAGGAAGGCGTCCCCTCCGCCATCGTCGCCGCAGCGATCAAGGAACGCCTGATCGCCCGCCACGGTCGCGAGGATTTCACCATCGTCACGCAGGAAGAGATGCTGAAAACGCTATCCAACATTCTCAACGTCCTGACCATGGCGGTCGGCGCGCTCGGTGGCATCTCACTACTGGTCGGCGGCGTCGGCATCGTCACCATCATGACCATCGCCGTCACCGAACGCACCGGCGAAATCGGCCTGCTGGTCGCCCTCGGCGCGCCACGACGCACGATTTTGCTGCTCTTTCTCGGCGAAGCCGTCGCACTCTCGGCGCTCGGCGGCTTTCTCGGTTTGCTCCTCGGCGTTGGCCTGGCGCAATTGATTCACCTCGCATTGCCGGCGCTACCGGTCCACACCCCGCTCATCTTCGTCCTGCTGGCTGAGGGAGTCGCCATCGTCATCGGCCTCGCCGCCGGCGTTTTGCCGGCCAGACGTGCCGCTCGTCTTGACCCGGTGGAGGCGCTACGCACTGAATGACGTGCTAAAGTTCAGCCCACAAATTTCATAACCCACTGGAAAACAGCCATGACTCATTACATTGAAGACTTGCAACCCGGCATGAGCGCCACCATCGGCAAAACCATTACCGATGCCGACATCGTTCTCTTTGCCGGCGTCTCGACCGACACCAATGCCGTCCACCTCGACGAAGAATTCGGCAAAACCACCGCCTTTGGTGGACGTATCGCTCACGGCATGCTGTCGGCGAGTTTCATCTCCGCCGTCCTCGGCGCCCATCTGCCCGGCCCAGGCACCATTTACCTGGCCCAAACCCTGAAATTCAAAGCCCCGGTTCGCCCGGGCGACACCGTCAAGACCACAGTCACCGTCAAGGAAGTGATCGCCGCCAAAAAACGCGTCATCCTCGAAACCATCTGTAAAGTCGGTGAAACCGTGGTGATCGAAGGTGAAGCCACCGTGATGATTGGCAACAAGCCGGCCTGATCGCTACGCCCCGACAACCCGGCCGAGCCGGGTTTTTTTGTGGCATCATGTAGCACTTCTGTGCTACACCCTAAAGGTACGCAAATATGTCCACCACAACCATTCGCCTGCCGGAAGCGTTGAAAAGCCGGGTCGCCAAGGCAGCGGCACAGGCCGGGACCAGCACCCATAACTTGATCCTGGAAGCGATTGCGGAAAAAACCGAGCAACTGGAACGGCAAAACGACTTTCACGCCACGGCCGAGCGCCGCTATGCAAATCTTCTTGCCACTGGCGAAACCATCGCCTGGAGCGATATGCGCAAGTACCTCGAAAGCCGAGCGGGAGGACTGCCGGGTAATCCGCCCAGCCCGCGCAAATTAAGCGATTGAGATGACACGGCTAGAACTGGCGAGCGAGGTTGCTGAAGACCTTCAACGCATCCTGAATCACCTTGAGCGCTTCGAAGTTGAGAACACTGCGCTACGTATTCGCGAAATCATCGAAGCGATCAGCATTCTCGAAAGTAATCCGCTGATCGGTCGCCCGACCTCAGACGATATGCGAGAACTCGTTATTGGCCGCAATGCACGCGGCTACATTGCGCTTTATCGCTACATTACCGAGATCGACAGCGCATTCATTCTGGCCATTCGTAGCCAGCGCGAGGCCGGGTACAAGCGGCCGTAGCCGCCTGTTTCAGAAAGATTCGTCAGCGCGCAAGAAGCGCCACTGCCCAATCGGCAGATCACCCAGTTTCACCTTGCCAATCCGCACCCGTTTCAAACCAATTACGGTCAGACCGACCGCCTCACACATCCGGCGAATCTGGCGTTTTTTGCCTTCGCGCAGGATGAAATGCAACTGGTCCTCATTCAACTGCTTGACCCAGGCTTGCTTAAGCGGCTTGCCGTCGAGCTCCAGACCAAACTGCAGCAAGCGCAAACCACCGGGAATCAACTGGCCGGAAACGCGAACCAGATATTCCTTCTCCGCCTGGCTGTCTTCACCAATCAGCTTCTTGGCGACCCGACCATCCTGCGTCAGCACCAACAAACCGGTTGAATCGATATCGAGCCGCCCCGCTGGCGCCAGTCCGCGCAACATCCACGGCTTGAACTGCGGATTACCCGATTGGCGCAACTGGTTTTCTAGCGTAATCAGCGTCACCGCCGGGATATAACCTGGTTCCGGCTGGCCGGAAACGTAACCTACCGGCTTGTTAAGCAGAATCGTAACCTGCCGCTCCTGATCCTTGGTCGCTTCCTTGGAGATGGTAATTTCCGCATCCGGCTTGATCCGGCTACCCAGTTCAGAGATCCGCTCGCCATCAACAAACACCCAGCCGCGCTCAATCCAGAGATCCGCCTCGCGCCGCGAACACATGGCACGTTCGGACATGACTTTGGAAAGGCGCACGCCCTCCGGCGTCGGACGGTTTTCTGCCCGTGCCTCGGTCGGCGCCGCAACCCGGCCAGCAACGTGTCCGACCGCCTTCGCCCAGGGCGATGCCGGCGCCGAACGCGAGCTTGCTGCGGTCGACGGCTTTTTATAGGGTTTTTCGTAGACTTTCTTCGGCGCAAACTTGGCCGGCGCCACGGCTGAACGATTGACTCCCAAGGTCCCCGTCGGCCGCTCACGAACTTCAGCCACCGGCGGAACTGCTGACTTGATTTCGGCTTTGATTTCAGTCTTGCGTGGCAGGTCGACCGCAGCCGGCTTCACCCTTGGCGCGGCAGCTGCCGGCGCCTCCGGCTGCCGCCATTTGGCCCACGGATCACCACCAGCCGCCTCGCTCGACAGCTTTTTCGGCTTCCTATCGTGACTGAAATCGCTCATTTCACGCCGAGCAGTTCGACCTCGAACACCAGCGTCGCATTCGGCGGAATTACGCCGCCCGCACCGCGCGCGCCATAGCCGAGTTCCGGCGGAATGGTCAGTTTGCGCGTACCGCCAATTTTCATGCCCTGCACGCCTTCATCCCAACCGGAGATGACATGACGCTGGCCCAGCGGAAAATCGAAAGGATCATTACGATCCTTGCTCGAATCGAATTTGCTGCCGTTGGTCAGCCAGCCGGTGTAATGAACAATAACGTGGTCACCGGATTTTGCCTCGGCGCCTTCGCCAACAACGGTATCTTCGTAGATCAGGCCGGAGGCCGTGGTAATTTCAGCCATGAATAGCTCCAGATTTGCTGAGTCGCTGCCGACTCACATCTCCCTTTGCTCTCGTAGCAAGGCATCAGGAAGACGAGTAGTAGAAAGGGCAAAAGTCTACCACAAGGACACCTCAAGGCTTTGACTTCGCACCAGTTTTCTGTATAATGCGCGGTTCTTTGTAACACCCTTTGGTTTATTTTCGGAGTCCAACCCATGTATGCGGTCATAAAAACCGGCGGTAAGCAGTATCGCGTTACCAACGGTCTAAAACTTAAAGTAGAACAGATACCGGCAGACGTTGGCGCAGAAGTCACTCTTGACCAGATCCTCATGTTGGGCGAAGGCGAGTCAGTACAGATCGGCGCCCCCTTCATCGCTGGCGCCACTGTTAAATGCACCGTGATTTCCCACGGTCGCCACGACAAGGTCAAGATCTTCAAGATGCGTCGTCGTAAGCATTACCAAAAGCATCAAGGCCATCGTCAGAACTACACCGAACTGCGCATCGATTCGATCGCTGCCTAAGTTAAGGAGCTAATAAATGGCACACAAGAAAGCTGGCGGTAGTGTACGTAACGGCCGCGACTCACATTCCAAGCGCCTCGGCGTCAAACGCTACGGCGGTCAATTCGTTCTGGCTGGCAACATCATTGTTCGCCAACGCGGTACCGAATACCACCCGGGCGAAAACGTCGGTTGCGGCAAGGATCACACCTTGTTCGCATTGAAAGACGGCACCGTCCTGTTCACCATCAAGGGTGAAAAGAAGCGTCGCACGGTGGTTATCGTTCCGGCTACCGAGTAAATTCGGCTTGGCGGAAAACAAAAGCCCTATCCGCCGGATAGGGCTTTTTAATTTGTAGCCTCGTAAATAGCTAGCTGAAACGAGGCAGTAATTCATTGCGGCAAGCGATAACAGCGCAGCCAAAGCAAATATCGGCAAGAAGGCGGGTCCAGGCATGAAATTCATCGACGAAGCAAAAATCCACGTCAAAGCAGGGGATGGCGGCAATGGCGCGGTGACATTCCGACGTGAAAAATACATCCCGCTGGGCGGCCCCGACGGTGGCGATGGCGGACGTGGCGGCAGTATCTATGTCGTCGCCGACCGCAACATCAATACGCTGGTCGACTACCGCTACACCCGGAAATTTGTCGGTCAACGCGGCGAAAACGGTCGGGGCGCCGACTGCTATGGCTCGGGCGGTGAAGACATCATCCTGCACATGCCAGTCGGCACCATCATTACCGACGCCAATACCGACCAGGTCATTGCCGACCTCGATCATCACGACAAAAAAGTCTTGCTCTCCAAAGGCGGCAAAGGCGGTCTGGGTAACCTGCATTTCAAGTCCAGCGTTAACCGTTCGCCGCGTCAAAATACCAAAGGCGAGCTGGGTGAAGAGTTTGACCTTAAACTCGAGTTACGCGTCCTCGCTGACGTCGGCCTGCTCGGTCTGCCCAATGCCGGCAAGAGCACGCTGATCCGGGCCATTTCCGCGGCTCGCCCAAAGGTTGCCGACTACCCCTTCACAACGCTGCACCCCAACCTGGGCGTTGTCCGCGTCGACACCAACCGAAGTTTCGTTATGGCCGACGTACCGGGTCTCATTGAAGGCGCTGCCGACGGTGCCGGGCTTGGCATTCGCTTCCTCAAGCACCTCCAGCGCACGCGCATTCTGTTGCATCTCGTAGACATCGCCCCAATTGACCCGGACTCAGATCCGGTCCGCGATGCCAAGGCCATCGTCGGCGAACTCATCAAGCACGATCCGGAACTAGCCAATAAGCCCCGCTGGCTAGTTCTCAACAAGCTCGACCTGATTCCCGAAGAAGATCGCGACGCAGCCGTCAAAAACTTCCTCAAAGCCTATAAAAAGGCGACCAAGTACGATGGTCCTTATTTTCCGATTGCCGCAATCAATGGTGAAGGCACCAAGCCACTGATTTACGCCATTCAGGAAGCCCTGGAGAAAATGAATCCACGCCCGGAAAGCGACCTGGAAGCCGACGAGCCATCTCTGCCGGAAGAGGCCGCTTGATCACACCAAATGTTTTGCGTGCCGGAAAACTCACTTAGCGATTTCTCCGGCACTCAGCAAAATCGAAATCCTATTCTTGAATATTGGTTGCAATGACTCACCTCGCTAACGCCAAACGTCTCGTCGTAAAAGTCGGCTCCGCCCTCGTCACGAATAATGGCGCGGGGCTCGATCTCCCAGCAATCAATGATTGGGCGCGCCAAATCAGCGTACTACGGCGGCAAGGCAAGCAAGTCGTACTTGTCTCTTCTGGCGCTATCGCCTGCGGCATGCAGCGCCTAGGCTGGGTTAAGCGACCAAAGACAGTACATGAATTACAAGCTGCCGCCGCCGTTGGACAGATGGGCCTGGTTCAAGTCTATGAAGGCGCCTTCGCAAAGCATGGCCTGCATACCGCACAAATTCTCCTCACCCACGATGATCTCGCTGATCGCAAGCGTTACCTCAACGCCCGCTCGACAATAACCACGTTACTTCAACTCGGCGTCATCCCGATCATCAACGAGAACGATACCGTCGTCACCGACGAGATCAAATTTGGCGACAACGATACTTTGGGCGCATTGGTGGCCAATCTGATTGAAGCCGATGCACTGATTATCCTCACCGACCAGATTGGCCTTTTCACCGCTGATCCACGCCAGAACCCAAATGCCACATTAATCCGCCAAGCGACAGCGGGTGATGAGTCTCTGGAAAAAATGGCGAGTGGCGCCGGCTCGTTGATCAGCAAAGGTGGCATGATCACCAAGGTCATCGCGGCCAAACGCGCCGCGCTGAGCGGGGCTCACACAGCAATAGCCAGTGGCCACGAAACCGACCCCATCATCCGTCTGGCCAATGGAGAGTCAGTTGGGACGCTACTAATTTCAACAACGCAACGACTGGCTGCTCGCAAACAATGGCTAGCTGATCATCTACAACTAGCCGGACGTCTTTTCCTGGACGATGGCGCGGTCAAGGCTCTTAAATGCGGTAAAAGCCTCCTGCCAATTGGCGTAATTTCCGCTGAAGGTGAATTCGAACGTGGCGCTGCCGTGGCCTGTATCACGGCACAAGGTGATGAAGTGGCCCGCGGCCTGACGAATTACGGTAGCGGCGAAACTCGCCTGATTGCCCGAAAAACGTCGCTAGAAATCGAAAGCCTACTCGGCTATGTCGACGAACCTGAAATGATTCATCGAGACAATCTGATCTTGACTGCTTAACAGCCGACGCTGACCATCGGTTAAGGACAGATGGCCCGGAAAATCCTGGGGCTACCCAGAATTTCCCGTAAGCCATTGCCATTGACCAGCAGGCTCAACGTTTTTTCGCTTATTTAGCCGAAAGAGCCATCATCAAGTCGTTGATCCGTTTAACAAATCCAGCCGGATCATCGAGTTGACCGCCTTCAGCCAATAATGCCTGCTCGAACAGGAGCGCTGCCCAGTCATCAAAACGGCTTTCTTCGTATTTCAGCCGCATCACTGCCGGATGATGCGGATTTATTTCAAGGATTGGCTTGGCGTTAGGCGTAGGCTGACCCGCAGCTTTCATCAAACGCGCCAGATTACCCGATGGATCATGCTCATCAGAAACCAGGCAAGAGGGTGAATCGGTCAACCGGTAGGTAACTCGGACATCTTTAACCTTGTCGCCAAGCGACACCTTCACCTTTTCCAGCAACTCCTTGTATTCATCCGCAGATTTTTCAGCCTCCTTCTTTTCTGCCTCATCTTCCAGAGCACCTAAATCAAGCCCCCCCTTGGCAACCGACTGCAACCCCTTGCCGCCAAATTCTGTCAGATGCCCAACCACCCATTCATCGACGCGGTCAGAGAGCAGCAGAACCTCAATACCCTTCTTGCGGAAAATTTCGAGATGCGGGCTATTTTTGGCGCCGTTAAATGTATCGGCCGTCACGAAATAAATCTTCTCCTGACCATCCTTCATGCGCCCCATATAGTCAGCCAGGGACACCGCTTGATCCGGCGTGTCACTGTGAGTTGAAGCAAATCGAATCAGGCCGGCGATCTTCTCCTTATTGGCAAGGTCTTCGCCCACCCCTTCCTTGAGGACCGAACCAAAGGCGCTCCAGAATGTGGAGTACTTCTCCTTATCGTTCTCGGCAATATCCTCAAGCATGGATAGTACCTTGCGCGTACAGCCGCTACGGATACCATCGATATCCTTGCTCTGCTGAAGAATTTCCCGCGAAACATTCAGGGGAAGATCACTGGAATCAACCACCCCGCGTACGAAACGCAGATAAAGCGGCATCAACTGTTCCGCATCATCCATGATAAAAACACGACGTACATAGAGCTTGATGCCGTGCCGGGCATTACGATCCCAAAGATCAAATGGCGCGCGAGCTGGAATATAAAGCAACTGAGTGTATTCCTGCTTACCCTCGACACGCGCATGCGTCCACGCCAACGGGTCTTCAAAATCGTGAGCAACGTGCTTATAGAACTCCTTGTACTGCTCCTCAGTGATCTCAGACTTTGCACGCACCCACAATGCATTGGCCTGATTGACCGTTTCATCCTCCTCGGTCATCACCTGCTCGCCATCCTTCCAGTCTTCCTTTTTCATCACAATGGGTAGCGTGATGTGATCGGAATACTTACGAATAATTGACTTCAGCTTCCAGCCGCCAAGAAATTCATCCTCACCTTCACGCAAATGCAGAATGACGTCAGTACCGCGAGAGGCCTTTTCCACCATCTCAACGGTGTAATCGCCTTCACCAGCAGACTCCCAACTCACCGCCTGATTCGATTCAACGCCAGCCCGGCGAGAAACAACCGTCACCTTGTCAGCGATAATGAATGACGAGTAAAAACCAACGCCAAACTGCCCAATTAGATGAGCATCCTTAGCCTGATCCCCCGTCATCGCGG
>JAUYQT010000550.1 GCA_030697085.1 Azonexus sp.
CGAGATGGGCAGCCAGTTGTTCAAAGTGGAGCGCATGCTGCGCCAGGCTCTCGAACGTAACGAGTTTTCTGTGGCTTATCAGCCGCAGATCAACGCCCGCAACGGTCACCTGGTTGGCGTCGAAGCGCTGATCCGCTGGCAGAATCCCGAGCTTGGCAATGTCTCCCCGGTGCAGTTCATTCCGGTGGCGGAAGAAACGGGGCTGATCGTGCCGATTGGCGAATGGATCATGCGTGTCGCCTGCGCGCAGGCCCGCGCCTGGCAGCTCGATCTGGGCGTCGATATTCCCGTCGCGGTCAATCTCTCGGCCCGCCAGTTCCGGCGTAACGACCTGCTGGCTTCGGTGCAACGGGTGTTGGATGAAACGGGTCTACCCAGCCGCTTGCTTGAACTGGAAATAACGGAAGGCTTGCTGATGGCCGATCCGATTGGCGCCATCGACATCATGCGCGGCCTGCATTGCCTGGGTATCAAGACGGCACTCGATGATTTCGGCACGGGCTATTCATCGCTCGCCTACCTGAAAACCTTCCCGCTTAAACGCCTGAAAATTGACCGCGCCTTTGTTCGTGATTTGCCCGATAACCAGAGCGATTGCGCCATCTCGAACACGATCATTGCGCTCGGCCTCAACCTGCAGATGGAAGTGCTGGCTGAAGGCGTTGAAACCGAAGCCCAGCGCGACTTTCTCGCGGCTTCCGGCTGTCAGGTCTTTCAGGGCTATCTGTTCGGCAAACCGATGCCCTGTGAAGAACTGACGCGCCGCCTGCAAAGCGGTGAATACCTGCCGGCAGCGTCTGCCGTGGCCGATTAACCTGGAAGCCTCGGTTGAAGACAGGCGTTTTCAACGTAGAGAAACTCAAAAGCGGAATCACCCGTCGGGTGAGCCGATAATGATCACGTTTTCTCTGCGAAACTCCCCGCCTCTGCGCCGTAACTCAAACCGGCAGCGGTTCAAATAGCGCCGCCAGATCATCATTGCCGAATTTGACATCGACGCCGCGATCTTCCGACAGAATGCCCGCCGCCAGTTCGGCCTTGCGCTCCTGCAGCGCGAGGATTTTTTCCTCGATACTGCCGCCGACGATCAGTTTGTAGACGAATACCGGCTTGTCCTGGCCGAGGCGGTGGGCGCGGTCGGTGGCTTGATTTTCAACCGCCGGGTTCCACCACGGATCGTAGTGGATCACGGTGTCGGCTGCAGTCAGGTTGAGGCCGACGCCGCCGGCTTTCAGGCTGATCAGGAAGATCGGAATTTCGCCTTCCTGGAAGCGACGAACCGGCGATTCGCGGTCGGTGGTGTCGCCGGTCAGCGTGACGTAGGGCAGGCCGAGCTTGTCCAGTTCCTGCTCGATCAGCGCCAGCATGCTGGTGAATTGCGAGAAGAGCAGAATCTTGCGGCCTTCCTCGACCAGTTCCGGCAGCATGCCCATCAGCAGATCAAGCTTGGCGCGTTCCTTCACCTTGCTGGCCGAGGCGGCTTTGACCAGACGCGGGTCGCAGCAGACTTGACGCAGCTTGAGCAGGGCATCGAGGATAACGATCTGGCTGCGGGCAAAACCGCGGCTGGCGATTTCGTCGCGGACTTTGGCATCCATCGCGGCGCGCACGGTTTCGTAAAGGTCGCGCTGGGCGCCTTCGAGTTCGACGCTGCGCACGATGATGGTTTTCGGCGGCAGTTCCTGTGCCACGTCTTCCTTTTTACGGCGCAAAATAAATGGCCGGATGCGCCGGGCGAGTAATTTGCCCCGCTGGCTGTCACCGAGTTTTTCAATCGGCGTCCGCCAGTGTTTGGTGAATTGCTTGCTGGTCCCGAGAAAGCCGGGGAGCAGGAAGTCGAACTGGCTCCATAGCTCGCCGAGGTGATTTTCCAGCGGCGTGCCGGTCAGGCACAGGCGATGCCGGGCATCGACCTTGCGCACCGCTTCAGCACTGCGGCTTTGAGCGTTTTTGACGGTCTGTGCCTCGTCGAGAATGAGCAGATGGTAGCTGTGCACCATCAGTTCGTCGGCGTCGCGCCAGAGCAGCGGGTAGGTGGTGAGCACGACATCGTGGCCGGGGATTTCCTCGAAGCGGCTCTTGCGCTCCGGGCCGTGCAGCGATAGCACCTTGAGCGACGGGGCAAAGCGCGCCGCTTCATTCTTCCAGTTGAAGATCAGTGAG
>JAUYQT010000600.1 GCA_030697085.1 Azonexus sp.
ATAGACAGCGATCTTGCGGTCCTTGCCGCTGACCTTGTCCATACCGAAAGCCAGTGCCGCCGCGGTTGGTTCATTGATGATGCGCTTGACTTCCAGACCGGCGATACGGCCAGCATCCTTGGTCGCCTGGCGCTGGCTGTCGTTGAAGTAAGCCGGCACGGTGATGACCGCTTCGGTCACTTCTTCGCCGAGGTAGTCTTCGGCGGTCTTCTTCATTTTGCGCAGCACTTCGGCAGAAACCTGCGGTGGGGCGATTTTCTTTTCGCGTACTTGCACCCAGGCGTCGCCGTTGTCGGCCTTGACGATCTTGTAGGGCATCAGCGAGATGTCCTTCTGCACTTCTTTTTCTTCGAAGCGACGGCCGATCAGACGCTTGACGGCGTACAGCGTGTTGGTCGGGTTGGTCACGGCCTGACGTTTGGCCGGGGCGCCGGAAAGGATTTCGCCATCTTCGGCGTAGCCGATCACGGACGGCGTGGTGCGCGCACCTTCGGAGTTCTCGATAACTTTTGGCTGGCCGCCTTCCATGATGGCGACGCAGCTGTTGGTGGTGCCGAGGTCAATACCAATAATCTTGCCCATGTTTTTTCCTTTACTGAATGCGAATGAATTTGTGATGTTCTGGAGTTGGGGACGTTGCCCCGGATTTCAAGACTTCGGTTTGGCGACCATGACCAGCGCCGGGCGCAGGACGCGTTCGGCGATCGTGTAGCCTTTTTGCAGCACGCTGACGACAGTATTGGCTTCCTGCTCCGAGTCGAGCAGGCCAATTGCCTGATGCTTGTGCGGGTCAAATTTTTCGCCAGCTGGATTGACTTCAAGCAGCGCATTTTTTTCGAAGGCGGCAACCAGTTGTTTCAAGGTTAGCTCAACGCCGGATTTGAAACTTTCAACGGTCTGTTCTGGCACGGCCAGTGCGGCTTCCAGGCTGTCCTTGACGGCCAGCAACTCACCGGCAAATCTTTCGACGGCGAACTTGTGCGCCTTGGAAATGTCTTCCTGGGCCCGGCGGCGGATATTTTCGCCTTCAGCCTTGGCGCGCAGCCAGGCGTCGTAGTGCTCCGCAGCCTGCAGTTCCAACAGGCGGAACTGCTCATGGATACTCGGCAGAGTGTCGATGTGCTCGGTTACGTTTGGCTCGGTGCCGGCTTCCAAAACGGGTTCGGCGGTTGTTTCATTACCCAGCATGGCATCGTGGGTGGATTCGGGGTTGGACATAGAGGGTTCTCCAAATAAGCTGTTTCGATATTTGGGGACTTTACTGCGGCTTTCAAGGGCCTTAAGTAAACATTCTTCGTTCGCCAAAAGCGTTCGCAGGCTAGCGGGTGCATGCTACGATTCTTAGATGATTGCTCACAAGAATTCGGCATGAAAACAATTGGCAAATATCGTGTGTGTGGCGAACTGGGTAAAGGGGCGACTGCTACGGTGTACCTCTGTGATGACCCTGATTCCGAGCGCCAGGTTGCCGTGAAGGTCATTCGCTTCGGGCAGGATTGTGCCGCGATGTCACGTCGAATGCGCAAGCTGTTTCAGAATGAGGGGATGGTTTCGAAGCGGCTCGATCACCCGAATATCGTGCGTGTTTTTGAGGCTGTGGTCGAGGACGAGTTTGCCTATCTGGCGATGGAATATATCCAGGGTTTCAATCTGGAAGAGCATTGCCGGATTGACAAGCTGTTGCCGATGCATCGGGTAATCGGCATCATTTTCAAGTGCTGCATGGCGCTCGATAGCGCTTATCGGCAAGGCATTATCCATCGCGATATCAAGCCGGCCAACATCATGATTGCCGCCAACGATGAGCCGAAAATTGCTGACTTTGGCTTGGCACTTAACATGAACAAGGATATGGATCGCGACTCGACCTTCATCATGGGCGTTGGCTCGCCGGCCTATATGTCGCCGGAGCAGATCAAGGGCTACCCGTTAAATCAAAAGACTGATCTTTACTCGCTTGGCGTGGTGATGTTCCAGTTGCTTACCGGACGCCTGCCTTTCCGCGCCTCCAACCAGGCGACGCTGATTTATCGGATTATCAATACCGATGCCCCGGCGGTTACGGCGCTGAATCCAAACCTGCCAGAAGGTCTGAACGCAATTTTGCGACGCGCCCTGGAAAAGGATTTATATAGCCGTTATCGGAACGGTGCCGAGTTCGCCAAGGATTTGTCAGCCGTGCGCTATCAGATTCTTGAAGATGATCAGACTGTGCAGGACACGCGCCATTTCGAAGTGCTGCGCAAGCTCGACTTTTTTACCGAGTTTGAGAACGACGAGATATGGGAGGTCCTGCGCGTCGCCGTCTGGCGCGAGGTTTCGCCCAATGTCGCGATCATTCGTGAGGGCGATAAAAACAAGATGTTCGGCGTCATCATTTCCGGATGTGTCGAAATATCGGTAGAGGGGCGTACGCTTTGCCGACTTGGACCCAGCGAACCCGTTGGGGAGGTCGCTTATTTGCACCCCTCCAGTAGTCGACGACATGCGTCAGCGGTTACGCTGGAAACAACCTCGTTTCTTGAAATTAACGCATCTGCTCTGGCGCTATCGTCTGAGGAGTTGCTCGAACGGATGCGTAATGTGTTGTTGGCACGATTGATCAAGCGCTTGCGCGAGGTCAATAAAATTGCTGCGGCCCAAGGGCAGGCGGCAGCACAGGTTGGTGCCGGTTCGCAGGCTAATTTCTTGCGTTCACGCCCTGGTGGCGGGCTGGATATGGAACTGACGCCGATGTAAAAACCGCCTCGATTGAGGCGGTTTTGGTGTTGCTGACAGTGTTTGTCAGACCTTGAAGCGACCTACCATCGTACTGAGTCCTTCGGCCAGACGTTTGAGGTCATGAGCGGCGCCGGCCGTCTGTTCGACTGCTCCCGTGTTGTCGCGTGCCATACTGGCAATTGCTTCAATACTGGCTTCGACATCACTGGAAACGCGGCGCTGTTGCTCTGTGGCCGAGGCGATGGCGTCCAGGCCGTGGCCGACTTCGGCGACCGAGCCGTTGGTTGCCTGCAGTACGCTGGAGACAGTTGCAACCGCCGACTGACTGCTCGCCAGGTGTTCAAGGCCTTGTTCAATGCTGCGCCGGACGGCAATCGACTGGGCGCTCAGCGTGGCCGTAATGGTGTCAATCTCACTGG
>JAUYQT010000625.1 GCA_030697085.1 Azonexus sp.
GAGTTTGCCTTTGAAATCCAGCGCCTCTGGCATATCGGCATGACATCCTCAGTGAGCAGCATCATCGTCGCCCTCGAAATCCTGCCGCGCGCCAGCCAGCATGACATGGCGCGGCAAATCCAGCGCCTGAAACGCTCGCTGGATGAAAACTGGCTGATTGAAGGCGTTGACCGGCAGCTTCTCGCCACCTTGATGCCGCTTTCCGACGACTCTGCGGCCGAAGGCTATCTGGCCCGCCTGGAAAACTGGGCGCAGCAAAAAGCCGGGAAAACACTGGCCGAAATCGGCATCTTCAGCCACATCCTCCACCTCGATCAAGAACAGCCGATCGCCATCCTGAACCAACTCAAAAAGCTCGCTGATGTTCAATCAGAAACTGGCACTCTACGCAGTCCTTCTTGAAATAGGCGCCTGGAACGGCAGCCTGCTTTTTGAAGGCCACAGCGATGCGATGCTGGCCTGGTACCTACTCGTCCACGCCGGCGCCAGTGCACTGCTCGCGCTCGCCGCCATCATCCTGCTGCCCGGTGAAAGTGCCCGCCCCCGGTTCCCCATCCTGCTGCTGATGGCCAGCTGCAGCTATGCCGTGCCGGTGCTCGGGTTTATTGGTGTTATTTGCGGCACGCTCTATCTCCGTTTATCCCGCAGTACGGAGCCCGCTCAAGCTTTCGACTCAGTTCAATTACCCGCCTTTGATCCACACCAGCGCCCGAATGCCGGCTTTCGCCAGGCCGGCCTGCGCTCCTTTCTGGGCAATAGCGAAGCGCCGATGCAGGCCCGTATCGGCGCCATGGTGGCGCTGCAATATGTTTCTGGCCGCGTCTCTTCGCCGCTGTTGCGTGACGTCCTCAGCGACCCCAGCGACGATATCCGCCTGCTCGCCTACGGCATGCTGGACAACCAGGAAAAGCGTATCAACCAAGCGATTGATGACGAACTGAAATTACTCAACAGCACAGGGCAGACAGAAGGTGAAAAAAACACCAGTTCCAAGGCGTTGACCGCAACACACCGCCTTTCTGATCTCTATTGGGAACTGATTTATCAGGAACTGGTGCAGGGCGACTTGCGGCTGTATGCGATCAGCGAATCATCGCGCTATTGTCAGCAAGTGCTCGATCACGAGCCGGAGAATGCCGCGCTCAATCTGCGCCAGGGCAGACTGCTCCACGCCCTTGGCCAACACGAAGCGGCCGAACAAGCCTACTTGCGCGCCCGCGACCTTGGCCTGCCGGCAACCCGAATTTTGCCTTACCTGGCCGAACTGCGCTTTGAACAACGCGATTTCACCGGCACCCAGCGCCTGATGGCCGAACTCGCCAACTGGGGCTCGTTACCTCGCCTGCGCCCGATTATTGATTACTGGAATCCGAAATGAGCTTCCCCACCGCCAGCGAAGCCGACATCGCATTATTGCTTGAAGGTACCTTCCCGTACGTCAGTGGCGGTGTTTCAAGCTGGGTCAATCAAATGATCCATGCCTATCCAGAATACCGCTTCGCTATCGTTTTTCTCGGCAGCCGGCGCGAAGATTACACAACATTCAAATATGAATTGCCGACTAATGTCGTGCACTTTGAAGAACACTTTCTTTACGACGACATCACCACCCATGAGCGCCCACCACCGCGCCAAGGCGACGAAGCAGCCTTTAGCCTGGCTAGTCGTTTACATGAAAAATTTATTCCTGGCTGTCCGAGAACGGAAGCACTCGACGCCTTCAAAGAAGTGGCTCATGCCATGTTGCCAGGAGGGAAGCTTAATCTCGATGACTTTCTGCACAGCGAATGCTCCTGGGAAATCCTCTGCGACCGCTATCGCCGCTTCTGCACCGACCCCTCATTTGTCGATTATTTCTGGACGGTGCGCATCATGCACACCCCGCTCTGGAAACTGGCCGGGGTGGCGAAAAACCTGATTCCGGTACGCGCCCTGCATTCCGTATCGACCGGCTATGCCGGCTTCCTTGGTGCTTTACTGCAGCAGACGCGGGGCATGCCGCTTATTCTTTCCGAGCATGGCATCTACACCAAAGAACGGAAGATTGACCTGTTCAAAAGCGAGTGGATTCGCGACAACCGCAACGTATTTCAGCGCGACCCAACGGAGCTGTCCTATTTCCGTCAGATGTGGATTCGCCTTTTCGAATGGCTGGGGCGTTTTTGCTATGACGCCGCCGACCCGATCATCGCGCTCTACGAAGCCAATCGCCTACGCCAAATCGCCGATGGCGCCCCGGCCGAACGCACCTTCAATATCCCGAACGGCATCAGCCTGGCCCGCTTCGCCCCCCTACGCGATCTGCGCCCCGAAGCCGTCCCCCCG
>JAUYQT010000647.1 GCA_030697085.1 Azonexus sp.
GCGGGTTTTTTTTGTTCCTGCTCGAGCTGACCGAGAAAAAAGTGCACGGTGCTTTTGTCCGGGTAGTCCGTGCTCAGTAGTTTTTCCAGCTGGGTTCGGCCTGTCTCGGTGTCGCCCTGTTGCAAAGCCAGCATGGCCACCGGGTAGATGACGTCCGGATTGTCCGGGTTGTCCTTGATCAGCCGCTCAAAATGCTTGCGTGATTCGTTGAACTGTTTTTCGCTGATGTAGAGTCGAGCCAGGGTCAGGCGGGCATCGTGGGCATTTGGGTTGCGCCTGACGAAATCGCTCAGGCTGTCGATGGCGGTTTGGCTCGAATGCTTGGCTTGCAACTGAGCGCGGGCAAGTGCGGCGGTTTCCCAATCCGGGCGCAGGAGCAGGGCTTTTTCAGTTTCGCTGAGGGCGCGCAAGGTGTCGCCCGCATTGGCGGCGGCCTGGGCCATGGCAAAGTGGGCTTCGGGCAGCATGTCATAGGGCGCGGCCACGCGGTCAACCAGTGTTTGGATGGCTTTTTTGTCAGTATGGCGCGCCAGCATACGGTTTAGCTGCAGTAGGTTGGCGCCAATGTTGGGTTTGTCTTGTTCGAGAACGCTGGCAAGTTGCGGCGCCAGATCGTCGATGCGATTGGTCGTGATGAGCAGGGATGATTGCAACTGCCGGGCCTTTACGGAGTCCGGTTCTACTTCCAGCCAGAGCGTGGTCAGTGCCAGTGCACGGTCGTGCTGGCGGGCCAGGCTGGCGACCTCGGCGGCGCGGGCAATCACTTTTGGGTCGCGAGTGCGCTGGGCAAGGTCGGACCACGCATCGACACCCAGTTTGATCTCACCCCGTTGCAGCGCAAACTCGCCGAGCAGTGACTGAAAAACCGTGCGCGCCAAAATGTTTTCCGCCGCTACCCGTGGGCTGGCATGCTTGGCGGGCGCTTTCGCCGGGGTTTCACCGGCAGCCATAGTGAGTCCGCTATGGGTTAAAGCCAGTGCCAGGGTCAGGGCGGTGGCGGTGAGCTTCGGTTGCATGGTGGGCTTTCGGTCGATGATGCGGATTGGAGCGCATAAAATCAGATAAGTTTGTGATGTTATTTGGGATTGATGGGCGGGACAAGCGGAGGAATGTGTAATGCCGGAGTTGCCGGAGGTTGAAGTTTGTCGGCGTGGCTTGGCCCCCGTGCTGGAAGGGGGGCAAATTGAGGGGGTGGTGATCCGGGCGCCAAAGCTGCGCCAGGTGATTCCGCCGGAGCTGGCGAACCTGTTGCCGGGTTGCCGGATCAGCACCGTTCGGCGGCGCGGCAAGTATCTTTTGCTGGATTGCCGCCGGCCGGGCGTTGAAGGGTGTCTGATTATTCATCTCGGCATGTCGGGCAATCTGCGCTTTGTGCCGTCTGACCTGGCGCCAGGCAAGCACGATCATTTCGATCTGGTGCTGGCTGATCAGGTTTTGCGTTTTAACGATCCACGGCGCTTTGGAGTTGTTGTATGGCAAGCCGGCCCGCCCGAGGCGGCTGAGTTGCATCCGCTGCTGGCGACACAGGGCATTGAGCCGTTATCCGACAACTTTACGGTCGACTGGATTTTTGCGGCAAATTCCCGGCGCAGCGGTCCGATCAAGCCGGTTTTGATGGATAGCCATTCGGTGGTCGGTATTGGCAATATCTACGCTTCAGAAAGCTTGTTTCGCGCCGGTATTTCACCCTTGCGCGCCGCCAACCGGATCAGCCGGGCGCGTTACGCCTTGCTGGTCGATGCCATTCGGCAAACGCTGTCGGATGCCATAGCGGCGGGCGGCAGCAGTATTCGGGATTACGTGCACAGCGACGGCGGGGCGGGCTGGTTCCAGATTCAGGTCGGCGTTTATGGCCGCGCCGGTGAGCCTTGTTTGCGTTGTGGCGCGGTGGTTAAGCAGGTTCGGCAAGCCGGGCGCAGCACTTTTTATTGCCCTGGCTGCCAGCATTGAACCTGGAAACCCCAGGTCTTCAACCGAGCTTTCCAGTTGAGATTTACCGCTTGAATTCTGGCTGCAAGCCTCTGTTTCTATGCTAGATTGAAAAATTCAAAAGCATTCACGGTGTCAGATATGTCGCTCGCCAATCAATTCGCCGCCTACACCGCCTGGCGCTCTCGTCTTTCCTCGCACATTGGCGAATTTCAGGGCTGGCTTAACAGGAATGAGTTGTCGGATGCTCAAACTGATTTGCGCCTGACGCAGTTGCTTGAGCGACTGCGCGAAGATCGCCTGAATGTTGCCTTTGTCGCCGAGTTTTCACGCGGTAAATCAGAGCTGATCAATGCCATTTTCTTCGCCGATTATGGCAACCGGATGCTGCCTTCCTCAGCCGGTCGCACGACGATGTGCCCGACCGAGCTGTTGTTTGACGCGAGCAAGCGGCCGTGTATCGAATTGCTGCCGATTCAGACCCGCGCGACCAATTCCGGGGTGATTGAATACAAGAGCTTTCCCGAGGAATGGACTGCCGTGCCGCTCGATACCGAGTCGCCGAATGGTATGCAGGATGCGCTGAGCCACGTCAGCGAAACAACTCGCGTGACCTCCGAAGAGGCCGCGCGGCTGGGTTTTGAGGTCGGCCAGGGCGATGCCGAGTTGTACCGGGTCGGTGAGGACGGTCTGGTGGAAGTGCCGCGCTGGCGCCACGCGATGATCAATTTTCCGCATCCGCTGCTCAAACAGGGCCTGGTCATTCTCGATACGCCGGGCCTGAACGCGATTGGTGCCGAGCCGGAACTGACCTTGTCGCAATTGCCCAGTGCCCACGCTGTGCTATTCATTCTTGCCGCCGATACCGGCGTAACGCAGTCCGATCTGGCGATCTGGAAGGAACACATTTGCGGTGGCGGTACGCCGAAGCGCGGCCGTATGGTGGTGATGAACAAGATTGATGGCCAATGGGACGAGCTGAAAACGCACGTTGAAATTGACGCCGAGATTCAGAAACAGGCGGCCAGTTGCGCCAGAATTCTGGCGTTGCCGACGAGTCAGATTTTCCCGGTTTCGGCGCAAAAAGGGCTGGTCGCCAAAATCAATGGTGACAACACCTTGCTGGAACGGAGCCGTTTGCCGCGCCTTGAGTCGGCGCTGTCCGAAGAGCTGATTCCCGCCAAGCGTGACATTGTTTGTGAAAATACCGAGAGTGAGTTCGGTGATGTCAGTCGCCGCGTGCGCGGCCTGCTCGAATCCCGCCTGGCCGGCCTGCGCGAACAATTGACCGAACTGACTGAATTGCGCGGCAAAAACAAGGGTGTGGTCGAATACATGATGGGCAAGGTGCGCGCTGAAAAGGATGAGTTTGAATCCGGTCTGCAACGTTATTACGCCGTGCGCAGCGTCTTTTCGACACTGACCAACAATCTGTTCAGCCATCTTGGTTTGGACAGCCTGCGCCAATTGACCCACGAAACGCGCGAAACCATGCTTGATGCCGCATTCTCCAAAACGTTGTCCGAGGCTATGGCGACCTACTTCGGGCGTTCTCGCGAAGCGCTAACCAGGTCAAATAGTGAAATCAACGAAATTCTTTCGATGATGGCGGCGGTCTACAAGAAATTTGCGGTTGAGCACGGCCTCAAGCTCGGAGCGCCAACCGCCTTTTCGCTGCTGCGCTATGAAAAAGAGCTTGACCGCCTGCAGGCCTGGTGTGATTCGCATTTGAATACGATGGTCAGTCTGTTGACGACGGACAAGAAACACATCACGCAAAAATTCTTCGAGGAAGTGGCGGTTCAGGTGCGTCGCGCCTTCGAGCACGCCAACAAGGATGCCGAGATCTGGCTGCGCGCGATTATGGCGCCGATGGAAACGCAGGTGCGTGAGCACCAGATTCAGCTGAAACGTCGTCTGGAAAGCATCAAGCGTATCCATCAGGCGACCGATACGCTGGAAGACCGGATTGCCGAACTGGACAATGTCGAAAAAAATCTGTTGCAACAAATTCAGTCACTTGAAGATATTGCCGGCCGGGTTCGGGAAATGCTGCTGCCGCTTGATGTCCAGCAGGAACTCGAGGCTGCTTGAGTCATTGGCTTTTTGCTATTGCCTGCGTCCGGCTGGGCGTGCATCTCCGGGTATTTTTTGCACACCGATGACGCTGTTTCTGATTGCTGCCTTGTGCTTTGCGGCGGCTATTCCGTCAGCCATTGCCGCAACGCCTGGCGAAGTATTGGTCGGTCAGGTGTTGCGCGATAGCGTGATGCAGGGTTTGAATGGGCCATCCCGGAGATTCTCGGATTTTCGCGGCAAGCCTCTGATTATCAATGTCTGGGCGAGTTGGTGCGGCCCGTGCCGCGAGGAAATGGCCTCTCTGGAACGTTTGGCGAAAAGTCCCGGCGGCAAGGGGTTTCAGGTGCTGGGTATTTCGACCGATGATTATCCGGAGCGTGCAATGGCGTTGTTGATCCGGAAGAAAATCACTTTCGAGAACTTCGTCGACCAGCGCCTGGTGCTGGAAAACATGCTCGGGGCCAATCGAATTCCGCTCACTTTGCTGGTCGATGCCGAAGGCCGTGTCTTGGTCAAACACTACGGTGCTGTTGAGTGGGATAGTCCGGAAATAATGGCTTTGATCGCGCAAACCTTTCGTCGGTCAAAGTGAGGATTTGAAGCGCACGCCGCGTCTTTGCATCACTCGTTCTGCCGCCAGTACGCCGCGATATTGTGCTTCCTCAAATAAGGAAAATCCGGAAAGGTCGGCATGCGCCAGCGTGATGCGCCGGCTATGAAATTCGGCCAGTTTTTCGCGTTGAGCATCCGGCCAGCCGTTGCCGCCGTTCGTTGGCCAAAGGCTGCCCGGTACCGGCCGGCGCATGGCGTGGCCGTTGCGGAAAATATCGAGGCGGGTGGTCAGGCGGCGGATATCGGGATGAACGCCTTCAAGTTCGCTCAGGATGCCTTCAGCCCAGGCTTCGCGTGGTGTTTCGAGCAGCAGGCGGCGGCCTGCTGCGGGCGACACGTCATGCAGGGCACGGTAGTAGGTGAATACTGTGCCGCTCAACTGGCGGCGGATTAGCTGGTGAGTGGCGACGACGTAGCCGAGGCCCGGGCTGTCGTAGAGAACGTTGTCCCAGGCGGCCGGAGCGCCTTGGCGTTCTTCGGGGAAGTCGGACAAATGCAGATTGGCGGTGAGCCAGGGGGCGTAGTCGCCGGCCTGCGCGGCGGCTTTGAGCTGGCCTGGCATGGTGGGCCAGACGCGCGGCAGGACAAAAGCCGGCGCGGCCCAGATTAATTGTTGGGCTTCGAAACGCACGGTTTTTGCCCCGAAAAGCACGTCGACCGCAACCGTCGCTTTTCCCTCTTCGATGCGCCAGACCAGGGCATCGCTCAGGATGCGTCCGGCCGCTTTCCGGGCCAGGCCACGGGCCAGCCAGGCGTTGCCTTCTGGTGCAGTGAGCACGCTGTCGCTGGCCGCGTTGGCCGCTTCGCCATTGCGGCAGGCAAAGTAATGCAGCCCGGCCCAGGCTGAGGTTTGGTCGTGCGCCATCCCGTAATCGTCGCGGCAGGCGTAGTTGGCCAGCCAGTGGATGGTTGGTGCGGTGAATCCGTGGTCGTTCAGCCATTGGCTGAAAGAAATGCGGTCGAGTGCCCGCCAGGCCGGGTCCTGGCTGGAGAGTGCCATCGGGATGGCAAAGGCGCGGCGGCCATCGCTGCCTCGGGCCTGTTTGAATGCTTCCATGTGGGCGTGGAAGCGGTTTTGTTGATCACGTTCGGCCGGATCGAGGCCGCGCTGGGGCTGCAAACCTTCATCCCACAGGCCGTTGCGATAGACGCGTTCCTGTGGTGTGGCGCACAGGTAACGCTCGTCGTAGCTTGGCCGGGCGGCATTCGGGTCGCCTTGCAGGACGCCAAGTTCAGCTAATAATTCACGTACGGCAGTCGATTCGCGACTCGGTAGTGGCAAGTAGTGCGCGCCCCACGGGTAGGCGACGAGCGGACTTTGTCCGGCGCGGGAATTGCCGCCTGGCGCGCTTTCCATTTCGAGTACTAAAAAGTCGTCGACCGCAGCATTTGCCAGCTTCCAGGCGGCAGAGAGGCCGGAGATGCCGCAGCCGACAATCAGCACGCCGGTTTGGCGAGTTTCGGAGGGGGGCGGAAAACCGCCGTCACGCAAACGGTGGCCCAGCGTGTGGGCCATGCCGAGCAGTTCGCCGGGCGGTAGGGGTGGTTTGCCGCCGGGCAGACAACCGGCGAGGGCCGCGGTGCCCACTGTTAAAAGGAAATCGCGACGGTTGATGCCGCTGGCTGATTTCATGGCGCCCAGGTCGGCCGGAAGATGGTTTGGCTCGGTGTCTGGCGGCGCTTAGTCAAACTTGCGCAGGGAGAGGCTGACCGAAAGTTGCGCGCCGATCCAGCCGAGCAGGGCACCGGCGCCGGCTAAGGAAGCGACTTCGCGCCATCCCGGACTACGTAAACTGAAGCTGCCGCCGTAAAGACCAGCCAGATCACCGACTGGCCCGGCCAGCAGGCGCAGCGCGCCGAGCACCAGCGCAGCGGCGAGCAGGCCGCCGAGCGCGCCTTGCAGAGCACCGAAATAGTAAAAAGGTCGGCGAATGAAGGCGTCGGTGGCGCCAATAATCCGGGCCAATTCGATTTCAGCCGCCTGCGCCATGACCTGCAGGCGAATGGTGTTGAAGGTGACGGCGACCAGCCCGGCGGCAAAAATACCGGCCAGCATCCAGAGTGCCATTCGCCCCAGTTTGAGGAAGGCGTCGAAGCGCTTGACCCAGGCCGAGTCGAGCTGGACGTGGGCGACCTTCGGCCAGCTGGCGATTTCCTTGCGGAGCACTTCCAGCGCTTCCGGTTCGACATTGTCTGGCTCGACAATAAAAGCATCCGGCAGCGGATTGCGCGGCAGGCTGGCGACAATTTCGGCCATGCCTTCACTCGCCTGCATGCGCTTGAGCGCGGCCTCTTTCGGTACGAAGTGCCATTTGTCGGTGGTCGCCTGCTTTAGTCGGCGCTCGATTTCGCCGACCTCATTTTTGCTGGCATCAAGATCCATGAAGAGGCTGATCTGCTGGACACCCGAGGCGCTGCGGCCGAGTTCGCGCAGGTTGTCGAGCATGACGTAACCGAAGCCGGGCAGGGTCAGGGCAATGCCGATGACGAGCAGCGAGAGCAACGTATTCAGCGGTGTGGCCGAAAGGCGGCGAAAAGCCGAGCTGATGGCAGCTCGGTGCTGGGCGAGCCAGGCGTTCATAGCAGCCTCCCGTGATCGAGGTGCAGGACATTCGGGTGGTAGCGATTGATCCAGTTCTGGTCGTGAGTGGCGATCACCACGGTGACGCCGACTTGATGGAAAGCCACGAAAAGTTCGAGGATTTGGGTGGCCGATTCAGTATCAAGATTGCCGGTGGGTTCATCGGCGAGCAGCACGGTGGGGCGATTGACCACGGCACGGGCAATCGCCAGACGTTGCTGTTCGCCGCCGGAGAGGGCGATCGGCAGCGCTTTTTCGCGGTTCAGCAGGCCGACTTTGTCGAGCGCCGCCTGGGCGCGGCGAATGGCGTCACGGCGCGGCAGGCCGACGATTTGCAGGGGCAACAAAACGTTGTCGAGAACGCTGCGGTCGAAGAGCAGTTTTTGATCCTGAAAAACCAGCCCGAAATGCCGGCGCAGGTAGGGAATGGCGCTGCGGCGCAGGGCCGAGAGATTCTGGCCGTTAACTACCAGGCTACCGCTGGTGGGCCGCTCCATCGAGGCGATCAGCTTGACCAGCGTCGTCTTGCCGGCGCCGGAATGGCCGGTAATGAAGACCATCTGGCCGGCGGAAATCTCGAAGCTGACATCTTTGATGGCATCAAAGCCGCCGGGATAGCGCTTGGTCAGGTTGCTGGCAACGATCATTTTTTAGTCGGTAGTTGTTAGTCGGAAGTCGGTAGTCGGAAGTCGGAAGTGTGGGAGAGGGTTGGCTAGCAGCTAATGACTGGCAGCTAATGACTGGCAGCTAATGACTAGCAGCTAGCGACTATTCAAACAAGGCGTCAACAAAGTCTTTGGCGGCGAAGGGGCGCAGGTCGTCGATTTGCTCGCCGACGCCGATGAAGCGGATGGGTTTGGGGCATTGCCGGGCAATCGCCGCAATGACGCCACCTTTGGCCGAGCCGTCGAGCTTGGTGACGACCAGACCGGTGACGTGGATGGCCTTGTCGAAAGCGCGGACTTGCTGCAGCGCGTTCTGGCCGATATTGGCGTCGAGCACCAGTAGCGTTTCGTGCGGGCCGGACGGGTCGATTTTTTTGATGACGCGGCTTACCTTGGCAATTTCTTCCATCAGATGCAGTTGTGTCGGCAGGCGGCCGGCGGTGTCGGCCAGCACAATGTCGATGCCACGGGCCTTGGCGGCGGAAATGGCGTCGAAAATCACCGCCGCCGGGTCGCCGTTCTCTTGGGCGATGACGGTGATGTTGTTGCGCTGGCCCCAGACTTCGAGCTGCTCACGCGCCGCAGCGCGGAAAGTGTCGCCAGCGGCGAGCAGGACGCTCTTGCCCTGGCTCTGGTAGTAATGGGCCAGCTTGCCGATCGAGGTGGTCTTGCCGGCGCCATTGACGCCTGCCATCATGATGACGAAAGGCTTGTGGCCACTGACGTCAAGTGGCTGTTCAAGGGGCTGCAGCGTGGCGAGCAGGGCATCGGCCAGGGCTTTCTGGATGGCTTCCGGGGTATCCAGTTTGTCGCGCTTGGCGGCTTTTTTCAGCTCGTCGAGCAGGTGCGTGGTCGCTT
>JAUYQT010000694.1 GCA_030697085.1 Azonexus sp.
GAGCCATGCCCGAGCGCGAAAATAATAGCCTGACTTTCAAGCTGGTCTATTACGGGCCGGCGCAGAGCGGCAAAACTACCAATCTGCTGCGTCTGCATGATCTGCTTTTGCCTGAACTCAAGGGCGAGCTGATGACGATGGAAACGAAGGATGACCGGACCTTGTTTTTCGATCTGTTACCGCTGGGTTTTCGCGCCCCTTCTGGTCTCTTGATCAAGTTTCGCCTGTTTACCGTGCCGGGGCAGGTCGCCCATGACGGCACGCGCAAGGCGGTTTTGTCGCGGGCGGACGGCATCGTTTTTGTCGCCGATTCATGTCGTTCACAAGAAACCAATAATGCCGAATCTTTCCAGAGCCTGGCAGAAAACTGCCATCGTGTTGGTCTGGATTTCGAACATTTGCCCCTCGTTGTTCAGTTCAACAAACGCGATTTATCGACCGCCGTGCCGGAGGCCGAAATTCGCGAGCGTTGGTCGGCCGCACCCTGGCCGCTGGTTTTTGCCGTGGCGCTCAACGGCCAGGGCGTCGAGGCCAGTTTTGAGGCCTTGTTGCGTGCCTTGTATCGCCACCATGTTGATGTTCTGGCGTTGGCTGCGGTCCACGGCCTGAATGAGGCAAATTTTGTCGCCGGGGCGCTCGGGCGGCGATGAGTGATTTCGCCTTCGATCACGAGTGGCATCTCGGCGAACTGCTTGATGCCACGGCGCTGGCCCGGCTTGGCCCGGCCTTGAGCCAATTATTGCCAGCAGATCTGGCGATTCTGGATTTCGACGAGCGATTGCTGTGGGGCGTGCTCGCCCCGAATGCCCGGCGCCAGCCTTTGGTGCTGGAGCTTGAAGCGATTGGTTTTGTCGCCAGTGCGGCCGCCAGCCCACCGGTGCTGGACAGTTTGGCTCAACTGCTGACCACTTTGCTGCGCGCCGAGTTGCGCTTCAAAATGGCCTCGACGCTGCACCTTGCCGCGGTAGCTGAGGATTTTGAATCGCTGAAACGCGAGCATGCCCGGCTGCTTGAATCTGAAATGCGTTACCGCAAGCTTTCCGAAGAGCTGGAAGCTCGTGTCAAGACGCAGGTGGCGCAGTTGGAAGAACGCCAGCAAATGCTCTATGAGGCTGAAAAACTCGCCTCGGTCGGCCAGCTCGCGGCCGGTATGGCGCATGAAATCAATAATCCGCTCGGTTTTGTCCGCAGCAACCTGAGCACTTTCAAAATCTATCTGGCTCAATTTTCCCAACTCAAGGCCCGGTTGGCTGAAGGCAATGCGGCCTGGGCGGCGCTTGATCTCGATTTTACGCTCGAGGATGGCGTCGATCTGCTCGCCGAGAGCGCCAAAGGGATCGACCGGATTGCCCGTATCGTTAGTGATTTAAAGGGCTTTTCCAACGTTGACCGCGCCACTGAGGAATTTGCCGATATCAACACCTGTTTGCGCCATGCCGTCAGCGTGATCGAAGGTCAGTTACCGCCGGGCATCAGCCTCAAACTCGATCTTTTACCCTTGCCCAACCTGGTTTGCCTGCCGGGGCATTTGAATCAGCTTTTCTTCAATATTTTGCAGAATGGCGTGCAGGCGATTCAGGATGCCGGGCGGCCTGGCGTGGTTCGCATCAGTAGCGCGGCCGATGATGCCGGGATAACGGTGCAGATTCATGATGACGGGATCGGCATGGGGGCAGCGCAGCGCGAGAAGGCTTTTCAGCCTTTCTACACGACTCGCGCCGTTGGCGCGGGTGCCGGTTTGGGGCTGTCGACGGCGCACAATATCGTGCTGGCGCACAGTGGCCGTATCGAAATTGACAGTCAGCCGGATGTCGGCACGACGCTAAGTATTTTTTTCCCGATTCCCCATGGCTGATTACGCCAGCCTGTTCACCGGTAAAACCGCTGCACCGCAAGCGCCGGCGACGCATTTGACGCCGCCGAAGTATCGCCTGCTGCTGGTCGATGATGAGTTGGGTATCGTCAAGGCACTGACCCGTGTTTTCCGCCAGGAGAATTACGAGGTGATGATCGCCGCCAGCGGTAAGGAGGGGCTGGAACGCCTGGCTGAGGGGCCGGTGCATCTGGTGATCAGCGATTTCATGATGCCCGGCATGAACGGCGCGCAGTTTCTGCATGAGGTGAAGCTGCGCTCGCCGGA
The DNA here is from genome assembly GCA_030697085.1 of Azonexus sp. Taxonomy (GTDB): domain Bacteria; phylum Pseudomonadota; class Gammaproteobacteria; order Burkholderiales; family Rhodocyclaceae; genus Azonexus. The sequence continues at coordinate 2,141 of JAUYQT010000694.1, forward strand.
AACCATCCGCATCATGCTGACCGGGCAGGCCAATACTGATGCGGTGATGGGGGCGATTAACGAAGGCGCGGTCTATAAGTTCATTCTCAAACCGTGGAACGATGACGATCTGCGCGTCACTGTGGCGCTGGCGCTGGAGCAGTTCGATCTGATCGCCCGCAACAAGGTGCTGAAAACTGAAAATGCCCAGAAGGCGAAGGAAATTTCGGCGCTCTCAAAGCTGGCGGCAACGCATCGCAGTCGCCTCGGCATCATGCTGCACAAGAAAAATCTGCTCTCGTCCGCCCAGTTGCAAGAGCTGAGTCTGCTTCAGGAGCGCCGCAAGGAGCCGCTGATTGCGCTGCTGCTGGAAAAAGACTGGGTTAATGAGCGACACATCCGTGATCTGCTGAAGAAGGACATGCTGATCGAGGAGGTGCAGTTGCCGGAGTTTCGCGTCGATCCGGTGTTGGCCGAATTGATCCCGCACAGCTTTTGCCAGCGTCAGCTGGTCGTGCCGCTCAAACTCGACGGCAAGCGGTTGCTGCTCTGCATGGCCGACCCGCTTGATGAGGGTTTGATTGACGAAGTGCGTTTCACTGCCGGCCTCGACCTGAATGTCGTGACTGCCAACATCGAGGCGATCCGCAAAAAAATTGATGAAATTTATGGCACTGGTAATGTCGATTTCAAGGAGCTGGAAAGTATTGTTGGCTCACCCGACCCTTATGAAGGGATCGAGATTGTCATTGAAGATGACGACATCACCCGGCTTGAAGATTTGCTGCGCGATACCGAGTCGCCACCCGCGATCCGTATTGCCAACGCGATCATCGTTGAGGCCATTCGGCTAGGCGCTTCGGATATTCATATTCAGCCGCGGACAAAAAGTGTGGTGGTGCGCTACCGGATCGATGGCGTATTGATCGACAAAATCCATATTCCGCACCAGATGCACCAGTCGCTGGTTTCGCGCTTGAAGATCATGTCGGAGCTTGATATTTCCGAGCGCCGTCGGCCGCAGGATGGGCGGATTACGGTGAAAACGCCGATGCGGATGGTCGATCTGCGCATTTCCACCTTGCCGACGATCAATGGTGAAAAAGTCGTCATGCGGATTCTTGACCGTAATTCGGCAGTGCATGGCCTCGACAAGCTGGGTTTTTCGCCATTTGATCTGGCCCGCGTTAACGACATGGTGGCGCGGCCACAAGGCATCATTCTGGCTACCGGGCCGACCGGCAGCGGTAAGACAACAACGTTGTATTCGCTGTTGCAGCACGACGCGACGCCGGAAAAAAATTACGTCACGATCGAAGATCCGGTCGAGTATTACCTCGATATGGCCGGTCAGGTGCTGGTCCGCGAGAAAATTGGCCTGACTTTCCCGAATATTCTGCGCGCCCTGTTGCGGCAGGACCCGGATGTCGTGCTGCTCGGCGAAATCCGTGATTTTGAAACGGCCGAGGTCGCCTTTCATGCGGCGCTGACGGGGCACCTGGTCTACTCAACCTTGCACACCAATTCGGCGATTGCCACCATTGCCCGCCTGTTCGACCTGGGCTTGAAGCCATATGTCGTGGCGACGGCGTTGGAGGGCATTATTGCCCAGCGTCTTGTTCGCCAGGTTTGCCCGCTTTGTCGTGAAGAAGTTGCGGTCGATAAGGTCTTGCGTGATCGTTTGGGTCGCGCTTTTGCCCCGATTGAGCGCGTCTACCGCGGCAAAGGTTGCAGCAATTGTCAGGGCAGTGGCTATAAAGGGCGGGTCGGGTTGTATGAAGTTTTGACTCTGGATGACGAGTTGCGTGACCGTATCGGCGGCGGCGCCAGCGTGCTCGAAATTCGCAAGGCGGTGCGCCAAAAAGGATTGCGCGGCATTGCCCATCACAGTGTTGAAAGAGTTCAGGCGGGGGCGACCAGCCTGGAAGAAATATTGAGAGTGCTCGGACCTCAGGCCGGCGAGGATTGAAAATCGACGCGTTTGTCTGGAGCTGGTTTTTCAGCCTGATGCCACCGCCTTAAAGACCCAGAAAATCACCAACTTCTGTCGATTGAGCCATTGTGTCGGCATAGCCGAGATCGATCAGTGCCCGTGTATAAGGCTTTTCAAAGAGTAGATAGCTGGTCAGCGCCCCACCGCGGCGGTTCATTGCACCAACGCCGCTGAGCATGAGTTTGATCGCCCAGGGCAGGGCGGTGGCATGTTCGGCGGCAATCCGGTCGAGACGCTCGGAGGGGGCGATGATCAGGGTTTTGATCGGACGCAGGGGAATTGTCGACTGCGCGCGAATCTCGGGTGGAATCGAGGATAGCGTCTGATTTATCCGCTGCATGCGTTCGATGTCGACTTCCAGGCTATCAAGAAAAATGCTGGAAAGTGCATGGCCGGCGATTTGCGCCAGCGAGGGGTGGGATTCGACCCTTTGCCGCTCAAGATGCTCGTTTTTTCGACTGCTACCCACGATCAGTACCCGTTCGGCACCGAGGTGAATGGCCGGCGAGATGGGTGCCAGCTGGCGCATTGAGCCATCGCCAAAATATTCGCGGTGAATGCGGGCCGGTGGAAAAACGAAGGGAATGGCGCTCGAGGCGAGCAGGTGCGGCACGGCGATTTTTGAACGGATGCCGATGCGTTGGACACGTCGCCAAGGGTGGGCGGAGGCGTGGCCCTGAAAAAAGCTGATGCTTTCTCCCGACTCATAACCGGATGCGGTAATGCTCACCGCGTGCAGGGCACCTTTGGCAATGGAGCGTTCAATGCCGCTGAAATCGAGATTCCGGGTTAATAAGTCGCCCAGTGGCGAGTTATCGAGCAGCGAACGAGGCGGGTTGCGAATGAGCCAGCCGGCGACCAGTAGCGATAGCCAGCGGGCACCCGATGCGCCAATGCCCATGGGGTCGGCGCGGTAGATGTCGCCAGCATGCATGTTGCGCCAGACGCCAGCCAGAATGGATACCGCCTTGCCAAAATTGTCGGCCAGGCAAGCAATGCCGGCCGCATTGATGGCGCCGGCCGAGGTGCCGCAGAGAATGGGGAACGGGTTGCGGCGCCGGTCGCTGGAGAGTTTGGCAACGGCCAGCAGGAAGCCGACCTGATAGGCGGCACGGGCGCCGCCACCGGTCAGGATGAGTGCAGTTCGCAGGTTTGTCGGGGAAGCGTTAGTCACGGGCGGTCATGAATGACATGTTGCCAATCCAGCCGTTGCGGTCAGCTCTCTGACTTATGTATGCGTTCATTTTTCCCCTTGTTCCGGTGTCTCGCCGGATTTTTGTGTCGTGGCAAGCGCAGTATAGGGGGATATTTTTTTTCGCTCAATCGAGCCGGGTGCGAAGCGCGTCAGCCCAGCAGTTGGGCGTTTCGTAAAGACGAACCTGATGCAGTTGAAGGTGATTGCCGTAAGTGTCGCGGTAGACCGCGTCCAGGCATTCAAAAGCAATGCGTGCCAGGTTTTCGGCTGTTGGCACACGGTCGAGAATGACGGTTTTGTGATCGGGCAAGGAGGCGAGAAAGTCGACAATCAGCTGGTCGCCAGCAAAGGCGAGAAACGCATGATCCCAGGCATCGACCAGGTGTTGCTTGGCGAGATCCTTGACCTGCGAAAAGTCCATCACCATGCCATTGGCGGCATCGCCCGATTTGTCGATCACGCTGCCCGAGAGGGTGATCTCGATGGTGTAGCGATGCCCGTGCAGATGGCGGCACTGGCTTTTATGATCGGGGATGCGGTGCCCGGCATCGAATTCCAGACGGCGGGTGATAAACATGGGCGCAATGCTCTTCGGAAGGGGCGAGGATTATACAATGCGGCATGCTCACCACCGACGATCACCGCCGCGATAGCGCCGGCCTGCTTTATGTTTATCCGGTCATCTCACGCCGCGCTGGCGGCGTTTCGATCGGCATCAACCTCAACACCAATAACGCTTGTAACTGGGCCTGCCTTTACTGCCAGGTTGAAAATCTGACACGTGGCGGTCCGCCACCGATTGACCTGGATCGTCTCGAACGTGAACTGGTGAGTTTTCTGGATGATGCGTTGAACGGTGATTTCATGCTGCGCCAGGTGCCACCGGAAGCGCGTCAATTGAAGGATATTGCCTTTTCCGGTAATGGCGAGCCGACCAGCGCGCCGGAGTTTTCTGAGGCGGTTGAGCGGGTCGCTACTGTGTTGGAACGCTTCAATCTGCGTGGAAAACTGTTGGTTCGCCTGATCACCAACGGCAGCTTGCTGCATCGTTCCGAGGTGCAGCGCGGCATTAAATTATTGGGCGAGATGGGCGGTGAGGTCTGGTTCAAGATCGATCGTGTTGAAGCGTCCGATGTTGCCGAGATCAACGGCATACCACTTCTGGCCGAGAAAATTTTCCGTCATCTGGAAATTTGTGTTGGCCTGGCGTCTACCTGGGTGCAGACCTGCTGGTTCGCGCTGGATGGGCTGGCCCCGGATGCTGCGGCGCGAGAAGCTTATTGCGCATTATTGAAGCCCCTGGCCGGGCAACTGGCGGGTGTTCATCTTTATGGTTTGGCGCGGCCCTCGATGCAGCCTGCTGCGCTACGTCTTGGTCGTTTGTCAGCGGTCGAACTGACCGCTTTTGCTGAAGAGATAGAAGGAAAAACGGGCATTCGGGTGATGGTTTCCCCGTAATGCCCATTGCTGCGGTCAACCGTGAAATTTAGCCGAATTCGGCTAAATTTCAGACTGTTTTTCAGGCCGCTTTTTTGGCGTGGCTGCGTGCTGACTTCTTCAGAGACTTGAACAGTTCCGGTTCCTGCGACTTCAGATAGTCGACCACATCCCAGTCTTCGCGCTTGATTGCCTTGATGTCGATCTGCTCAACGTGCACCAGACGCAACAATTCGCGTACCGGCTTCGGCATGTTACGACCACTTTCGTAACGTGAGCCACCGCTCTGGGTAACGCCCAGAGTGGACCAGAATTGCTGCTGATTGAGGCCAAGCTTGCGACGAATTTCGCGAGCGTCAATTTTTTCGATGGTTTTGACTGCGGTCATTTTGCCTTCTCCAACGCTAGTATCATAAGATTACCCAAGCATCCTAGCGATATATGACTTAGGTGATATGTTGAAGTGTATATATGGATATGACGTTTTACAAGTGCAAATGCCATAAATATTTTTTTTGGCATCTTATACTTAAGTGTTGGATCCATATGCCTCCAGCAAGTTCCTGTCAATCTGATTAGCCTTTTGCCAATTGGCCTTCCCGAAATTCGAGTGATGCTCTAACATCGATTGAGTTAATCAAAATATGTTTCGGGAGACTTCAATGCAGGTTAGAGAGATTATTCAGCTCAAGGGTGGAACGCTGTACACAGCGACACCGCAGCAGTCCCTGGTCTCGGCCATTGAGACCATGGCTGATCTTGATGTCGGTTCGCTGGTTGTCATGCATGATGGAAAAATGGCCGGCATGCTGACTTTTCGCGAGGTCTTGGTGGCGCTCAAGGCAAGCACTTCATGTTCGGATGGTTTGCTGGTCGGCGACGTCATGGTGAAGTCACCGGTTACCGCCTTCCCTGATATGGAGGCCAATGACCTGCGCCGCTTGATGATCGAAAAACATTCGCGTTATTTGCCGGTGCTGGAGGGCGATTTGCTGATGGGCGTGATTTCATTTCTCGACGTTGCCAAGGCGGTTTTGGAAGAGCAGAGCTTTGAGAACAGGATGCTGAAGAGTTACATCAAGAATTGGCCTGACGAACCGCAGATTTGATTGGCATACTCCGCAAAAAGCAGCTTCGGCTGCTTTTTTGTCGCCAAGCGCTGGTCTCAATGCTTGCACTGCGGTCAACCGCGTGAAAGATGGCTTTTTCTTGCCATGATAAAATCCCGCCTTCCCTCTCTTGATAAAGCCTTCTTCCCATGTCCGGCAATACTTTCGGCACTCTATTTACCGTCACCTCCTTCGGCGAATCGCACGGCCCGGCAATTGGTTGTGTGGTCGATGGCTGTCCGCCCGGATTGGCTTTGTGTGAAGCAGACATTCAAGGGGAACTGGATCGGCGCAAACCGGGTACTTCACGCCATGTCACGCAGCGCCGAGAGCCCGATAGCGTCGAAATTCTCTCGGGTGTTTTCGAAGGCAAGACGACGGGAACGCCGATTGCGTTATTGATCCGCAATCAGGATCAGCGCAGCAAGGATTACGGCAATATTGCCGACACCTTCCGGCCCGGTCATGCCGATTACACCTATACCCACAAATATGGTTTTCGCGATTATCGTGGTGGTGGCCGATCCTCAGCCCGAGAGACCGCGGTGCGGGTGGCCGCCGGGGCGATTGCCCGAAAATGGCTGAATGAGCGCTACGGCGTCAGTATTCGTGGCTGGATGAGCGCATTGGGGCCAATCGGGATTCCATTTGTTTCGGCCGACGAGATCGATCGCAATGCATTTTTTGCCCCTAATGCAGCCATTGTCCCCGAACTGGAAGGTTATATGGACAGCCTGCGCAAGTCGCTGGATTCCGTCGGTGCGCAAATTACGGTTACCGCGACCGGCGTCCCGCCGGGTTGGGGCGAGCCGGTTTATGACCGTCTGGATGCTGAAATCGCCTATGCGATGATGGGTATCAACGCGGTAAAGGGAGTGGAAATTGGTGCCGGATTTGCCTCTGTAGCGCAAAAAGGGAGCGAGCACGGCGATGAAATGACGCCCGCTGGTTTTGCCAGCAATCATGCTGGCGGTGTGCTGGGAGGCATTTCGACCGGGCAGGAAATCGTTGTCAATATGGCGATCAAGCCCACCTCGTCGATCGCTCAGGCGCGCCGCTCGATCGATGCGCATGGCGCGGCGATTGAAGTGGCGACCGAGGGGCGGCATGATCCCTGCGTCGGCATTCGCGCCACGCCGATTGCCGAAGCAATGCTGGCACTTGTCCTCATTGATCATGCATTACGCCACCGGGCGCAATGTGGTGATGTGGTCTGCGCCACGCCCCGCATACCGGGAAAAATCGAATAAAGTTTTAATTTCGTTGCTGTTAAAAGCGGCCAAGTCGTCAGGGAGTAAGAAAATGCAAATTGAACATCACGATCTTCACCATGAGTTCCCGGATATGAGTGACGCTATTCAGTCACTAAAAACAGGTAATGCTCATTTTTCCAAGCTGTTGGCCAGCTATCATCGCCTGACCGGAAGCGTTGAGAGCCTCGAAGAGCACGACATGCCGGTGGCTGATTTCACGCTCGAAGATATGAAAAAACAGCGTGTCAAATTAAAGGATGAGCTCTACCACATGCTGCTCGCTTTTCGCTCCGGCCAGCAGACCGCCAAGGCTTAAATAGCCCCTTTGCCCGATTGTGCATCCGGTAAAATTGCCGGATGCATGCTTTGCCTTACTGGCGCCTTTCGGGCTATTACTTTTTTTACTTCGCCTTCATTGGCGCCTTTTCGCCCTACTTTGGGCTCTATCTCCAATCCCTGAATTTTTCCGCCTGGGACATCGGCTTGCTGATGTCGCAGATGCAGTTGATGCGTCTGTTCGGCCCTAACTTGTGGGGCTGGCTGGCCGATCGCTTCGGGCGGCGAATGCTGATCATTCGTCTGGCGGCAGTCATTAGTCTGGCCGGCTTCAGTGCTTTTTTCTGGCTCGATAAATTGCCCGGCATGTTGCTCGCAATGGCCTTGCTCGCTTTCTTCTGGAGCGCCGCGCTGCCGCTGGTTGAAACACTGACTTTCGATCATCTGCGTGATGAGCGCGGTCGCTACAGTCGAATACGGCTGTGGGGTTCAATCGGTTTTATTGTTGCGGTGATGCTCACCGGGGCATTGCTTGATATCGCGCCGCCGGTCGGTGTTGTCTGGGTTTGTTGGGGAATTCTGCTCGGCATCCTGGCGCTTGCCATCGTCGTGCCGGAAGCGCCGCTGGTCGCTCATTCCGATACAGATCAGTCGATCGGTGAAATTCTGCGGCAACCGCGCGTTCGGGCGCTCATGGCCGCCTGTTTTGCGATGTCGGCCGCGCATGGCGCTTTTTATGTTTTCTATTCAATTCACTTGGCCGAGCATGGCTATAGCAAAACCCAGGTTGGTAGCCTGTGGTCATTAGGTGTGCTGGCTGAAATTGTGGTCTTCATGCTGATGGCGCGTCTTTCCGTGCGTTTTTCGTTGCGGCTCATTCTGCTCGCCAGCTTTGCTGCAGCAGTTTTACGTTTTTTGCTGATGGGCTGGGGTGTCGAGTCGGTGGTCATTATGGTGTTGGTGCAACTGATGCATGGCCTGACCTTTGGCGCCTATCACGCCTCCGCAATTGCCGCGGTCAACGAGTGGTTTCCAGGGCGGGCGCAGGGACGTGGTCAGGCTTTGTATTCCAGCCTTTCGTTCGGGGCGGGCGGCTTGCTTGGTGCATTGATCAGCGGCTACACCTGGGAATCACTGGGGGCGGGTTGGACCTTTACGCTCAGCGCAGTCTTTGCAGTGATCGGCTTCTGGCTGGTTTGGGGTTGGGTGGGCAAGAATGCAGCGACGATAGAAACAACGGCTGGCCCCGCGATCATAGAATAAGGGCGGCCCCTGCGGTCGACGCGTCGGGAAGGCAAAAATCGTTGATCCTGTGCAATAATTCAATGCTTTACAGCCCACCTTACGCCCTATGTCGAAGACCCTTTACGACAAGCTTTGGGAGAATCATGTTGTCCATCAGGAAGTTGATGGTACGGCGCTTCTCTACATTGACCGTCACCTCGTCCATGAAGTGACTAGCCCACAGGCTTTTGAAGGCCTCAAACTGGCCGGCCGCAAACCTTGGCGGATTTCGTCCATCGTCGCGACGGCTGACCACAACACGCCGACTGATCATTGGGAAGAGGGGATTAAAGACCCGATTTCCCGCCAGCAGGTAGAAACGCTGGATGCCAATATTCGCGAAGTTGGCGCCTTGGCCTATTTTCCCTTCAAGGATCCAAGACAAGGAATCGTCCATGTGGTTGGCCCCG
>JAUYQT010000725.1 GCA_030697085.1 Azonexus sp.
CGACAACTATTTGTCGTTTGCTCAGCCTGCCCATGTGGATCTGGCCGTGGGGGCCCAGGCACCGGATAACTACCACTTTCTCCCGCATGGCAATGACCGCACCGCCAAGATTGTTGGCCTGTTTGGTCCCAATGCGTCGGGTAAGTCAAACTTGCTGCGCGCCTTACCGGCGCTGGCCGATTTCATCACCGAATCATTCGGCTACAAGCTCGATGAAAACCTGCCGTTTCGCCCGCATTTCTTTAGTGACGAAAGGGAAGTGACGATTAATATTGAGTTCATGCTGCCAGATGACCCAAGGCCATACCGCTATTCGCTACGGGCAACCCAGCGGCGCGTTTTATCAGAGAGCTTGCGCGTCAAGACCAGCAAGTTTTTTAGCCGGGTTTTTGAGCGAACCCTGCAAGATGGCGTTTATCGTGTGCTTGGCCTAGGTGAAAAATTTCAGGCCAATCTGCGGGATAACGTCTCCTGGCTAGCTTGGCTGGCCCAATACAATGTGCCGGATGCGGTTTCGATCATTCAGTATTTCAAGCGCCTGCAAAGCAACCTTCAGCCACGCGGCCCGCGCGTGCCGATCCTGTTCTCCAGTATGGACGCGGTTGATTTTTATCGAAGCCGCCCTGACTTCACAACTCGCATGGTGAATCAACTCAATCGTTGGGATATCGACATTCACGACGTCATTTTTGAAAGAATGGAAGCGGGTGGCGTAGAGGAGGGTTTCAGTTCTCCCTGGATGGCGTTTTGCGTACACAAGAAAGGTGACAAATCGGCGCGGCTGCCGATTTTTTCAGAGTCATCCGGTACGCTGGGCTTATTCTGCCTGCTCTCGATAGTGCTGCCAGTGCTTGAGTCGGGCGGCGTGGCAGTGATCGATGAGCTGGAATCAGACCTGCATCCGCATATGGTTGAAGCGCTGCTTAATCTATTCGTGATGCCGGAAAGCAACCCAAAAAATGCGCAACTGATCTTTACCAGCCATGCTGACTGGCTGATGAACCTGTTACACAAGACGCAAATTATCCTCGTTGAGAAAAATGAATCGGGCAGCGAGGCGGTCCGGCTTTCCGATATTCGGGGCATTGAAGCGCGTGAAAACTTCAGCGCGCGCTATCGGGCAGGTGCCTATGGCGCTGTGCCGGAGATCAATTAGCATGGCCCGGCAGGTCAGAAAAACGGTGCTGATCTGCTGTGAAGGAAAAGGCGACATGGCTTTCCTTGAGTATTTGCGCTCGGTCTATTGCGCCGCACGGGAAAACCCACCGAAGGTCAAAGTTCAACAGGCTGGCGGTCGGGGCGGCAATAACGTTATTCAAACTTTGCTGGGAGCGGCCGCTATAGCGGGTTACAACAAACTGGTGGCATTGATTGATACGGATGTGCCGCCAGACACAGAGCACCGCGATGCTGCCGCAGCATCTGCCGTCGTGTTTGTGGATATGTCACCATGTCTTTAGGGGTTTTTGCTCAAGATATTAGGCAAATCGGTTCCGGCAACGAGTGCTGAATGCAAGCAACGATTGCGACAGATAGATGCAAGAGAATTGTTTGCCCAAGGATTCTTCACGAGCAACTTTCCCAAGGCGCTTCTCGACGAAAAGCGAAAGTCCGTGGCCGAGCTCAATGAGTTGCTTGGGGTCTACTGGGATTAATGGAAAATCGTTGCGGCGGTTTAAGCCGCTACTTTGGTGATTGATCTATCAGCTAAGGGGCTCGATTTGTCCGTGGTGGCAATCATGTATGGAAAGGGGTCTGACCCCTTTTTATGCGCCCCCAAGGTCGATGCCTGGGCGCTGTATGACAATGCCGGTACTGCACCGGTGCTTCTGGACTGGAGCGAGAAACCATGAACAAGCAATCCATCGAAGCGGCACGCGATGCCGATCTGCGCCTGTCGCAACACGCCATGCAACGCGCCGCTCGTCGCGCGCATGAACTGGCGGCGCAAACCGGCACCGCCATCGTGGTCAGCCACAATGGTGTGATCGAGGAGATCAAACCATACCCTTCCACACAACTCAAATTGAATAACCCCCACCCGTGATTTTTCCCTTGTTTTCTTCGGTTGACCGCAACAATCTGGTCCCCCCTTTGCTCTCTGATTGTCTTTTTTATGGAAAGACGACGATGGAGGCATGGGCGATGGAAGAGTTTGGTGAGGCTGCCTTGGGCGACGAGCGTCTGAATCAACGGCTGGTCAAACTGGCGACACGGTTTGCTGACAAACCCACGGCGAGTATTCCTGGCGCGTGTGCCGATTGGTCGGAAACCCAGGCGGCGTATCGTTCCTTTGAGCAATCGAGCGACAAGAAACGCAAACTGGGCTGGCAAGAAATTTTAGCCCCGCACATCGAACGCACCGAAGCCCGAATGCGTCAGCATCCGGTGGTCTTGTGCCTGCAAGATACGACCTATGGAAAGGGGTGACCCCTTTTGACCCCCAATCCTTTCTTTAATGAATCAAGCCCATTTTCAATAAGAGATATTTTCATTGCCTTCCTTTGCTTGTAACCGGTCTGACTCAAATGGGCTCTGGTGCGATTTGTCCGTGGTAGTAATCAGGAATACACAAGGTTTGTCCTCGGTAAATCAAAATCCGCCACGGTCATTCTTTAAGTCGTCAATATCTCACGCGGCCAACAACTCAGGCGCCCGAGTAACTTTTGGCGCAGGCCGTTGTTGGGCGACCCACAGGTCATAATCCATCTGCAGCCCGAGCCAAAGTTCGGCGCGACCACCGCGGTCGGGGCCGAGCCAGGCTTCGATGCGGCGTGCCATCTCGGGCGAAATTGCGGCATGGCCATTCAATACCCGCGACAAGGCGGTACGCGTCACGCCCAATTGTTGCGCTGCTTCGGTAACGGTCAGCCCCAGGGCAGGCAGCACGTCTTCCTTCAGGGTTTCGCCGGGGTGCGGCGGGTTGAACATTCGTTCCATGACAATCTCCTAGTGGTAGTCCTGATAATCGACCAATACGGCATCTTCACCGTCGAAGACGAAAGTCAGTCGCCAGTTGCCGTTGACCCAGATTGACCAGTGGCCCGCCAGGTCGTGCGCTAACGAATGCAGCTTCCAGCCCGGTATATTCATGTCTTCTGGCCGTTTGGCGCGGTCAAGGTGTTTTAGCTGACGGGCAATGCG
>JAUYQT010000744.1 GCA_030697085.1 Azonexus sp.
AGATCGTCGACCGTACGAATCGCCCCTTCGGCACGCACCAGCAAGGCTTCTTCGCCATCGTTCAGGCGACCGGCGCCGTCGTTGCGATTATTGCTTTCCAGCACTTTCTGCAAGGCATCCAGAGTCAGACCACGGGCGGCCAGGCTTTGCGGATTGGGCACCACTTCAAAGGTGCGAACTTCGCCACCCAGACTGTTGACGTCGGCGACGCCGGGAATGGTGCGCAGTTGCGGCCGAATCACCCAGTCGAGCAGGGCGCGTTTTTCGGTGAGAGGCAAATCGCCTTCAATGGTGAACATGAACATTTCGCCGAGCGGCGTGGTGATCGGCGCCATGCCGCCGGTGACGCCGGCTGGCAGATTGCCCATCGCTCCAGCCAGACGTTCGCCGACCTGCTGGCGCGCCCAGTAAATATCGGTGCCATCGGTGAAGTCGATGGTGATGTCAGTCAGCGCATATTTTGACGTTGAGCGCAGCAAACGCTGGTGTGGAATGCCCAGCAGTTCCTGCTCGACCGGTACGGCAATACGCGTTTCGACGTCCTCCGGCGTCATGCCCGGCGCTTTGAGAATGATTTTGACCTGGGTCGTCGAAACATCGGGGAAGGCGTCAATCGGCAAACCGAGAAAGGCCAGTACCCCGGCGGCAATCAGCATCGCTGTCAGGACCAGGATGAGCAGGCGCTGGGTCAGCGAGAAGCGGATGAGGGCGGCGAGCATTATTCTTTACCAACGCCGGTGAGAATGGCTTTCAAGCCGGAGAGGCCTTTGCTGGCAACGCGTTCGCCGGCGTTGACCCCGTCAACAACAACGCTGTCACCGCCCTGGCGGATGACGCGCACCGGCCGCAGTTCAAAGTGAATGCCCTGATCGTTGCTCGCCGTTTGCACAAAGACGAACGGCTTGTTTTCGTGGCGGATCAATGCCGAAGCGGGCAGGCGCTGGCCCTGGTCCGTCGCTCCGGCGATTTCGACTTCAATCACCTGTCCGGGACGCAAGCTTTCGGCGCCTTGGTTGACCTCGGCGCGCAACAAAACCGTCTGGCTCATCGCATCGACGGCACGGCCGATGCTGATCAACTTGCCGGTCACTTCGCTATGACTGACTTTTACTGCCATACCCTCCTTGAGCGTCGTGGCGAAATCGACCGGCGCCTGAATTTCCAGCCAGAGCGGTGAGAGTTTGGCGATACGGTAAATCAACGTCGACGCCTCAACGCGTTGGCCAAGTTGGGCGCCCTGTTCGAGCACGACGCCATCAATGTTTGCGGTCAACGCTAAAAACCCGCCTAATTTTCCCGCTGCGACACCGGCCAGCGTCAGCCCTAGCCGCCGTTCGTTCGCTTGCGCCGTCGCCTGGCTGGCGGCAGCCCGTGTTGCCTGGAGGCGGGATTGAGCAATCAGGCCTTCGGCAAAAAGTTGTTCATCACGTTTGAGATTTTGTTGCAGCAAGGCGGCCTGGCTGCCCGACTGCAGGGCATCACGCTGCAATTCCAGCGCCTGCGGGCTGGCCAGATGCGCCACCACCTGACCTTTTGTAACCAATGAACCCGGCGCCACGGCGAGCATTTCAACCAGCCCGGCAACCGGTGCTGCGACGACCCGCATCTGGGCATTAGGCACCAACACACGGGCCGGTAATGTGCCGGAGCGCGCTGCTTCGGCCTGACCGACGATCAGGGTTTCAATACCCAGGGCTTTGGCTTGATTGGTCTGGAGCAGAATGGGTTCAGTTGCCCCGACCAGGCCGGAAAAAGCAAGGGGAAGAAGGAGGGACAGGCGCTGATAAATGGTCATGGCTGGGCTCAAAAAACATCAGAGCTTCACTTTATTCGAGCCGTCTTAACCCTTTCTTAAAAGGTCGACGAGTCTGCGCTAGGAAAAAGTTGGTGTCGTACTTTGCCAACTAATTTTCACACTCAGCCCTGGTGCCGGGCTGGCTTCAGCCAAGACCAGACGGGCCCCATGTAATTCGGCAATACGGGCAACAATGGCCAGTCCGAGTCCACTGCCTGGCGGCTCATCCTGATTCAGCCGGTAAAAGCGGCGTAGCACCGCCTCACGCTCGCTGATCGGGATGCCGGGGCCGCTATCACAAATCTCAATTACCGCTGATTCGTTGTCACCGGTAATGCTCACCCTGACTTGCCCAAGTGCCGGCGTGTAGGAAACGGCGTTATCGACTAGATTACGGAGCAAAACGCGCAGCCATTCTGCCTGGCCAAGTA
>JAUYQT010000828.1 GCA_030697085.1 Azonexus sp.
GATGGCATTTTTCAAGCCGCCGGGCAATGAATAATTGTATTCAGGGGTGGCAAAAAGGATGGCATCGGCTGCCAGAATGCGCTGCTTGAATGCCAGGACCGCTGGCGGCGGGGCCATTTCATCATCCTGGTTATAGATCGGAATGCCATGCAGCTCGATCAACTCCAGCGCCACACCTTCCGGTACCAGCATCTGTGCTGCCTTGAGGGCGTAAGCGTTATAGGAGTCCTTGCGCAGACTGCCAACGATGCCCAGAATTTTTATCTTGCTCATGTCTTGGTCTCCTGATCATTCAGATCGCCCAGCATGCCTCTCTCCGTCGCCCCGCACCGTGTGCCAGCACACCGAGCAAACAGTAGACAAGTCGCACTTAGCGAGATGCCAAATACCAGATGGGCAATCAGCGTCACCCAGTCACGGCTCACTGCAAACCAGGGAAAGAACCAGGTCAATCCGTACAGATTGACCCCATAAATTAGCAAGCCGTAGAACGCCCCGAACCCGAGCGTCGGGCCGACACGCCAGCGCCCGGACAAGGCGACGGGGAGCAAGGCGTAGGTCAGCGACAGGGCAAAATGAATGAAGCTGGCAACCAGCAGGATGTCCCAGCGTCCCGTCGTGGGCGGTGGCAGCACCCCCTGCCCCATGAGCAAGGCAGCGGTCAGTCGCGCATCGCGCAGCAATGTTTCGATCAACGGCACGTCGGCCAGCCACCACAGGACAAGTTGCGCCAGTGTCGCCAGCACACCGGCACTCAGGCCGGCGACCAGCACCATCGCCAGATCAATTCGCCCACCCTGGCGGAAGGTGTCGGGCGCAGGCCGCAGCGGAACGTTTTCCGCCAGCAGATCGCGGCTCTCCTGGCTGAGTAGCGGGGCATCGAGCCAGCGGGCCAAGCCTGCCGCCCCTTGCGCCATCAACTGGGCATGGTTGCGGATAAAGAGCGGGCGAGCCAGCGGTGCGATCAAATTCATCCACCAGCGAGTACTGCGTACCTGCCATTCATAACGCACGACACTGACCGCGCCCTCGCTGGAAAAATACCAGCGGCCAGTCCCTTCAAGATCGCCACGCGCGTTGCCCTCAATCGCCAGCAGGGGTTCGATCCGGGTTGCGCGCACGTCAAAAATCACCTGATACGGCAAATTCCCCTGCCAGCAATAGCGCCAGACGCTGTCGATACCGCTGGCCTGACCCGGCTGCAACTGTTCGACTTTCTTCACACCCGGCCACCACGCAGGCCAGCGCAAGGAATTCTGGACAGCCGTGTACACCTCCTTCAGAGGCGC
>JAUYQT010000519.1 GCA_030697085.1 Azonexus sp.
CAACCACCCGACGGGTTCTGCCCGTTGGGCGGAACTCCGAAGGTTTTCTGCTACCATAGAAACAAGGAGTTATAGATGAGCATGGCCATACCTTTCGACACACTAAGGTTTGCTAACCGCCTTGAAAAGGCAGGGCTTTCGCGTGAACAGGCGTCAGCCTTTGCAGAAGCGCAAAAAGAAGCATTTGGTGAGGTACTCGACTCGGAGATTGCCTCCAAAGCGGATATCTTGCGCGTCGAGAACAAACTGGAAACGATGGAGCTTCGACTAACTATCAAAATCGGAGCTTTTATGACAATAGCGGTCGGATTGCTTGCCGCTGTGATGAAATTTCTGCAATAAAGATTTACTTCAAAAAACACGCCACGCATAAAGGCGTCTAGCAAAGAAAAAGCCGTCGTTCCTCTGGGATCGGCGGCTTTTTTCTTTGGCTAATTTCTTGCGGCTAGTTTGTTGCACCGCAGAAAACACATTGCAGAATTGCGACTACTGCTGCCCGCCGATCGTCCCTAGCATGTATTGGCCGGATGGTGCAGATGGCTTCCTGATCGCCTCGGGATTAGCTTCAAGCGTCAAATAGGTTGAGAAGCAATAATCAGCGTTCGTGATTTTCAACCGATTGCCCTGGCCATTTTTTTCAATCGCGAAATCCACGGAATCCTGGCCTTCAAAAAAGCGAATCTGGTCGCCCATTTCCAATTCACCTAATTTTGTTGGAGGGAGGCTCACAATTGCCGATCCAATTAGGCACTTTGGCTGCGCGTTAAACAACGAGTTTTGTTTGTACAAAAACAGCACTCTATATTTGTCGGATACAACCTGTGATGCGAATGTGGCAAGTTTCACAGTGTTCAGTATCGCGCCGGCAAGCCCTGGTGTGAAATCGACACCCGTATCGGCCGTTCGAGCCAGCGGCTGGACGGTTAATGCAGTTACGGGAGTCTTTTCGGTTGCCTCGATCGCCGTTGGCACCTTGATTGAAGCGCACCCAGAAAGTGTCGCCAGTAATAAAAGAATTATTTTCGACAATTTTCGCCCCTTTTCTGATTATTAATAAAAATATGGTGACGATATCAGAATGAAAAGCGCGGTGCCCTGAGCTATCGACAGAAGAAATGATTTAGTACGTTCGATATTGTGTTCCATCCGCTCCGGTCATATCATCATTACGTACGAACGCAATATGGAGATCAACATGGCCGATGGAATCGAGCAACGCAAGCGCGGGAGGCCCGCCACCTATTCGA
>JAUYQT010000852.1 GCA_030697085.1 Azonexus sp.
ATCGTTTGTGTTTCGTCAGCAGAGTTGGGTAGGGTAAAGCGAATTGACGACGCTCGGGGACGCTATATCGAGTTTTGCAAAAGCACTTTTCCCAATCACCACGACCTGCGTGGTTTAAAAATTGTTATTGATTGTGCTCACGGCGCGGCCTATCACACGGCTCCCAATGTTTTTCATGAGCTCGGTGCTGATATTGTCACCATTGGAACTCAACCCAACGGGCTCAATATCAATGACGGTTTCGGTGCAACTGCGCCGCGAGCTTTATGTGAGGCTGTTCTGGAGCAGCGGGCAGATATAGGCATAGCCCTTGATGGTGATGCCGACCGGATTCTGATGGTCGATGCGGAGGGGAGTCTCTATGATGGTGACCAGCTGCTTTTTGCTATTGTGCGGAGTCGCGCAAAGAGTGCGCCGGTTAAGGGTGTTGCTGGCACATTGATGAGTAATTTGGCGTTGGAGCATGCGCTTGAGAAAATGGGTATACCGTTTGGTCGGGCTGCGGTGGGAGATCGTTATGTTGTTGAAATGCTCAACGAACGAGGCTGGTTATTTGGTGGGGAAAACTCCGGTCATATTCTTACGTTGGACCAGCATACGACGGGAGACGGTACCGTAGCGGCTTTGCAGGTATTGGCGGCCCTGAAGGAAAGTGATGGGGATTTGAAAAGTTTATTGGGTGGATTGAAGCTCTACCCACAAAAATTAATTAATGTTCCGATGGCGAAAGGTTTCCCCTGGAACGATGACCCGCGGATTGGCGTGGCGCTTGCTAGCGCAGAAGCAGGGTTGGACGGAAAGGGGCGGGTGCTGTTGCGTGCCTCCGGTACGGAGCCTCTTCTAAGAGTAATGGTGGAAGGTGAGAATGCTGGCGATGTTTTTGGCGCAGCGGAACGACTTGCAGGTGTGGTGCGCGAGGTTGCTCAGTAAGGCGCGATACTGTTCTCCATGAATATTGACCGAAAATTAGCTCGCCAGCTATAATAATGGGCTTTCCATCCTTGGAATTTCTTGGTCTATGCGGAAAAAGCTTGTCGCCGGAAACTGGAAAATGCATGGCGGTCTCCAGAGTAATGGGGCATTGCTTGAGCGCATAAAATCAGGCGTTTCTGACTTGGGCTGCGAAGTGGTTGTTTTTCCTCCTTATCCGTATCTCTCGCAATTGCAGTCCGCTCTTGTTGGGTCTCCGGTCAAGTGGGGCGCGCAGTCGGTGAGTCAGTATGAAGCAGGCGCTTTTACTGGAGAAGTTTCAGCAGCAATGCTTGTTGAGTTTGGCTGCCAGTATGTCCTGGTTGGTCATTC
Organism: Azonexus sp.; assembly: GCA_030697085.1. GTDB lineage: Bacteria > Pseudomonadota > Gammaproteobacteria > Burkholderiales > Rhodocyclaceae > Azonexus. Next base: position 1,303 of record JAUYQT010000852.1, read on the forward strand.
AGAGCGGCGTAGTCTTTTTGGTGAAACTGACGGCGAGGTGGCTGCCAAGTTCGAGGCGGCGCAAAGTCAAAATTTG
>JAUYQT010000019.1 GCA_030697085.1 Azonexus sp.
ACGGATCAAAGCCAGTTCGTTGTACGGAGTGATCAGGACATAGAGCGCCAAAAAGCCGCCGAGCAGCCCGATGGCGGTGGCGAAAAAACTGACAAAGGCAGGCAGCGCGTTGATTACCGGATCGAACATGAAAACTCCCGGGCAGAGGGCAATAGCGAAAGATTGTCACCGCTTGGCGAGGTTTATTCAAGCCTGATAAGGGCTCTGTCGGCTCAGCCCTCGCTGGCGAGTTGGCGCAAACCTTCGAGCGGCAGATTTTCAAGCACCTGACAGGGAATGCTCAGATGCTCGGCCAGCAGCGCGGCATTTCCACCGGAGAGTAGACAATTTCCAGCAACCGGCCCCAGTCGGGCGAAAGCGCGTTCGATCGCACCGGCCTGCGCCTCAATGGCGCCACTGACAATCGCGTCGTCGGTACAGCGCGGTTGAGCGGCGTAATGACCGTTGGCAAAGGGCAGGCCGGCGGTATCGCGGGCCAGTGAATGACGCATCAGTTCAAGGCCAGGCAGGATCAGTCCGCCGAGAAAATTACCTTGAGCATCCAGCGTATCGATCGTCGTCGCGGTACCCGCCATCACCACGATACAAGCCGAAGTCGTCTGCACCCGGGCGCCAATCAGCGCACACCAGCGGTCAACGCCCAATTGCACCGGATTTTTATACAAGTTGCTGACGCCACCGCGCTTCGCCTCGGACTTCACCTGATCAAATACCGGCTGCCAGAGGCTTAGCTGTTGGCGAATCCGCTGGGCGGCATCTGCCCCCGCCACATTCGCCAGCAACACTTTTTCCGGCGCTGGCCAATGGCGGGTCAGCGCCGCCAGTTGCGCCACGTCAGCGTGCGCCACGGCGCCCTGAGCCAGCCAACGCTGACCGTCATGGATGCCCCACTTGATGCGACTGTTGCCGCTATCGAGACAGACAATCATGCGCCACCCAGCCCACGGCTACTTGCGGCGGGGCGCACGCTGACATCACCGGAAAATATGCGCTCAATACCGGATGCCGTTTCGAGCAGCAAGGCGCCATCGTCATCGGCACCGAGACAGCGGCCAAACAATGGCTCACTATTTTCGCCGAGGATTTGCACCCGATCACCCTGCCAGGCGTGGCGTTGCTGCCACTCCGTTTTTAGCCCCAAAAAGCCGTCGACCGCAAAAGTTTCCAGTACGCGATGCAGTTCAAGCAGGATGGCCGCAAGCACCGCATGACGCTCCGGCGCGGCGTTCAGCGCCTGATTCAAGCCAGCCGCCGGTTGCGGCAAATCTCCTTGCGGCGGCGCCAGATTCAGGCCAATGCCAATAATTGCCTGCGCCCCGCAGGAAGTACCCTTGGGGTGCGTGCCGCGCCGCTCGGATGAAAGCTCGACGAGAATGCCCGCCAGCTTGGCGTAGCCTTCACCGTCACGCAGCAATACATCGTTCGGCCACTTCAGACAAATCCCTTGCGCCCCGAGCTTTTCCAGCCCGCTCGCCAAACCAACACCGACCGCCAGTGACAGCCCGCTCAAACGGGCGAGCGGCCCGGAAAAACGCCAAAGCAGGGAAAAGGTCAGGCTCGCCTCCGGCTCGGAAAGCCAGCTGCGGCCACGCCGGCCGCGCCCGGCAAATTGGCGGTCAGCAACGATCACCGTACCCGACGGTGCACCGCGCTCAGCCCGGCGCATCAACTCGCTATTGGTCGAATCACATTCGGCCAGCGCATCAACGTCGAAACGCCCGGCCAATAAGCCAAGCCGGGATTTCAGGAGAACAGGATCAA
>JAUYQT010000027.1 GCA_030697085.1 Azonexus sp.
GCATCAAGTTCGGCGCGGCTGATCTGCGGATAGTTTTCCGGCAGATAAAGGCCGCCATCCGGGGCCAGGCCACCGAGGAGAATGTCGCAAAAAGCTTGGGGCGCGGCATGACCGCGGGTCGAAAGATAGCGCATGGCGAAAACCTGAAAGGCGAAAAACAGCGATTTTACCGCGTCGACCGCGAGAGACGCACGGCTTGCTGCAGACGAAAGATGAACAATAGCAAGCCGCCGCCCAGCAAGCCGCCGCCCAGGAGATTCTCGCCGGCGAGAAATGCTAGCGCCGCCGCAAGCCATAAACCACTACGCCATTGACCATTGCTGGCAAGAATTTGCCGCATCTTGAGCCGTTCAGGGATAACCGGCCCCGGCCAGCGCCATACCGGCAGCAATTGGCTAAGCGCACCACTGACCAGCGGTAGTAGAAAACCGACCGCCCAAACCAATAAATCAGGCTGTGCAGGAAGCAGCCCGGCGGCGTGCATGACACCAGCCAACAGACTCAGTAAAAAACCAAGGATGGCGACGAGCAGGGAGGCGGAAACGCCATCATTGATTAAAGCCTTGAAGCCGAAACGCCTGACCCAGTGTCCGACCAGGCCAAACGCGGCGACCAGCACAAGTGCTGCCCCCGGTACGGCGAAGACCCAAGCCAGCCCCGTACCTGTCGCGACCAGCAATGCCCCGCCGGCGACCAGCCACAGTCGGCGTCGTAGCCAACCGGCTGCCTCCGGATCAGGCTTGCCGAGTGCGGTGGGCATCAGCACCGGCAAGGTACCCAACGCCGCCAGGCCAACCAGTCCGATGGTGTTGAGGTGCAGGTGAAACAACCTCAGCGCGTTCCATTCGGCCGGCCAGATATTGATTAGCAAAATAGCCAGCAGGGCCAACATCAGGCAAACCAGCGCCAGGGCATACCAGCGCCAACCGGGGTGGGGTGAACCGAGAGTGGCGCGCGCCCGGCCGGCTATCCAGTTGAGCAAAATACCGGCTAAAACGAGGTCGACCGCAGCGGCCACTGAAACCAGCCAGCGCGGCACAATGCCTTGCAGGGCGAGCACGACAAGCAGGCCAGTGAGTTGGGCCTGGCCGGGTAATCGGGAAATTGTCGGCGATGGATTGCCGGTGCGCGTCAGTACCGGGACAAAATGACTCATGGCCGCAAAAATCAACGGCACGATGCCGACGGCAAACGCCAGATGCGCCACCGCCAACGGCGAGCCGACCCCGCTGAGCGCCAGAA
>JAUYQT010000062.1 GCA_030697085.1 Azonexus sp.
CTTGTCCAGTTTGAACTCGCCTTTGTAGATCTCACTGAAGGCAAAACCCACCCGGCGCTCGCCCTGAAAAGCCTGATCCAGCCACTTGTCGGCGTCTTCCAGATCATCGTAAAGCCGCTCGTGACCATAGCGCTGCTCGAGCATAAAGTCGATCTGCTCCTGGGTGATGATGCCCGGGTAAGTGGCCTGCCAGATTTCACGCGCCAGCGCCGAAATGGCGGGCACATCGGGCGGGGTGACACGGCGGATGGCGATATTCAGGCTATTCATTTGTAGTACCTTTGTTCTCCGGGTGGCCGGGTTTTAAAACGCTTGTGCAACCAAAAATACTGCGCCGGCATGCGCAGCACCTGACTTTCAATAAACTGATTAACAAATTCCGTATCCGCCTCGATGCTTTCGCCGGGGAAGTTTTCCCAGGGCGGCATCACTTCAACTTCGTAGCCATCCGGCACCTGGCGGGTAATACAAGCCACCACTCGGGCGCCGGTCAAGCGCACCAAGCGGGCAACGCCGGGAATAGTCGCCGCCGGAACACCGAAGAAGGGCACGAAGATGGATTCTTTCGGGCCAAAATCCATATCGGGCAGATAGTAAAACTGATGCCCGGCTTTCATCGCTTTGATAATGCCGCGCATTCCCTCCTGACGGGAAAACAGAATCGTCGGGTTGAAGCGCTGACGACCGGCGTAGAACAATTGGTCAAAAACCGGGCTTTTCTGGCTGGAATAGACACTGCAGCCGACGATATGCATTGAAATTCGCGTTGCCCCGGCATCCAGACCAACAAAGTGTGGCGACAGCAAAATGATCGGCCGACCATCGACACTGTTTAAATGTTCCACCCCGCTAATCCGGATAAGCCGCTCCAGGCGCTCCTTCGAAGCCCACCAGCCCAATGTGCGGTCAAGCACCGCCCGGCTGAATGCAATGAAATGCTGGCGAGCCAGATCGGCGCGTTCCGCCTCGCTCATCTCCGGGAAGCATAGACGCAGATTAATCAGCGCGACTTCCCGCCGCTCACGGCCAAAGGCATACAGCAGACACCCCAAGACCCAGCCAAGAAAACGCAGTACGGGCAATGGTAGCCAATGCAAAAGCCAGAGAAAGCCGACGACAAGGTAACTAAAAAATAATTTCAAGATGGCTTGCTCTCCGGCGGAACCTCAGCACCGCCCGGGTGCTTGTAGCGGTTGTAGCCCCACAAATACTGGGTTGGGCATTGACGAATCAGGGCTTCAATTTCCAAATTTATCTGCTGTGCACGGTCGACCGTAGAACCGCTCAAAACCTGACTCGGCGGGAGAAAATGCAGGCGATAGCCACGTCCTTTCGGCAAGCGCTCGCCCCACGTCATCAACGTCGTCGCACCCGTTTCGGTCAAGCGTGCCGCCAGCGTCATGGTGTAAGCCGGCTTGCCGAAAAAATTGAGCCAGACGCCTTCGCCGACCTTCGGTGCCTGGTCCGGCAACATGCCGACGGCCTGACCTTTTTTCAGCGCCTTGATGAGCGCACGCACGCCCGACAAATCTGCGGGCGCCAAATGTAATTGATCCCGCTGGCGACCATCGAAAATCATTTTCTGAATCGCCGCTTGACGCGGTGGCCGGTAAAGCACGGTGATATCGCCAAAGGCCGAGCAATACTGCGCCGTTATCTCGAAACAACCCAAATGCGGCGTCATAAAAATAATCCCCCGGCCGAGTTGCTGCGCTGCCTCGACATGTTCCCAGCCACGAACTTCAACGACCTGAGCATTCGCTTGTTCCAGCGTGCGCAACCAGATACGTGCCAGTTCCAGCATCTGTTTGCCCGCCTCGGCAGCTGCCGCGCCACGCAGAGCGGGGTCAATACCGGCTTGCGCCATATTCTCCTGCAGATGCCGGCGATAGGTCGGTGAGAGCCAATAAGTCAGGCGGCCGAGCCAGCCACCAAGCAGGTGTACCAGGCGTAAAGGCAGGCGGCTTAACACGTTGAAAATAAAAACCATGGAACCCCGGGGGTTGATCGCCGCCACGAAAAGATTAATATTATGCAATCGCCGAGTTAAACAGACAACTTGCGGGGCGATTCATAAATGCTGCTAAAGCGTCACCTGCTCGTGGTCCGAAGCCGGTAACGCCGGACCAAGGACCGTATGGAGCAGTCATGAGCGAGTATCTTTTTACCTCGGAATCCGTGTCCGAAGGCCATCCCGACAAAGTTTCCGATCAAATTTCCGATGCCATTCTTGATGCCATCCTGGCTCAGGACAAACATTCCCGCGTGGCCTCGGAAACCCTGTGCAACACCGGCCTGGTGGTGCTGGCGGGTGAAATCACCACCAACGCCAATGTCGATTACATCCAGGTCGCCCGCGAAACCCTGAAGCGTATTGGCTACGACAATACCGATTACGGCATTGACTACAAGGGTTGCGCCGTATTGGTTGCTTACGACAAACAGAGTCCGGATATCGCCCAGGGCGTCAACAAAGCTTATGACGATGATCTCGGTCAGGGCGCCGGCGACCAGGGTTTGATGTTTGGTTACGCCTGTGACGAAACGCCGTCGCTGATGCCGCTGCCGATTTACCTGTCGCACCGCCTCGTCGAGCGCCAGGCCATGCTGCGCAAGGATGGCCGCCTGCCCTGGGCGCGCCCGGATGCCAAATCGCAAGTGACCATTCGCTATGTCGATGGCCTGCCGCACTCGATTGATACCGTCGTGCTGTCCACCCAGCACTCGCCGGATATCAGCATGGAAAGCCTGCGCGAAGCGACCATTGAGGAGATCATCAAGCCGGTGCTGCCGAAAGAATTGATCAAGGGCAATATCAAATTTTTGGTGAACCCGACCGGTCGCTTTGTTGTCGGTGGTCCGCAAGGTGACTGTGGCTTGACTGGCCGCAAGATCATCGTTGATACCTACGGCGGCGCAGCACCGCACGGCGGCGGGGCGTTTTCCGGCAAGGATCCTTCCAAGGTTGACCGCTCGGCCGCTTATGCCACCCGTTATGTCGCCAAAAATATCGTCGCCGCCGGCCTCGCTACCCGTTGCCTGGTTCAGGTCTCTTACGCTATCGGTGTCGCTGAGCCGACCTCGATCATGGTCGAGACCTACGGCACCGGCAAGGTCAGCAATGAAACCCTGACCGCCTTGATCCGCAAGCATTTCGACTTGCGCCCGAAGGGCATCGTCAACATGCTCGACCTGCTCCGCCCGATCTACCAAAAGACCGCGGCCTACGGCCATTTCGGACGCGATGAGCCGGAATTCACCTGGGAAGCGGTTGACCGCGCCAATCTGTTAAAAGCCGATGCCGGCCTTTAAATAGTCCTGTCTCAGGCAAAACGGGAGCCATGATGGCTCCCGTTTTTCGTTAAAATCCTCAAATATGCTTAAAAGAATCCCCGTCAAAGACGTTCGCCTCGGTATGCATCTGCAATCGTTTTGCGGCGCATGGCTGGAGCATCCTTTTTGGCGAACCAATTTCGTGCTGACCGACCCGAACGACCTGACCTTGATGCTTGAAAGCACAATCAGGGAAGTCTGGATCGACGTTGCCAAGGGTTGCGATCTCGAAGCCGGCAAAGCGGCCATCGAAGCCGTTGCGGCCATCCCGCCAGAAAAACCAGGCGCGGCGCCCCCCGTTCAGGAGCGAACTTCCTTTAGCGAGGAAGCGAAACGTGCCGCAAAAATATGCGCCAAGGGCAAGGAAGCGGTTATTTCGATGTTTCAGGAAGCCCGCATGGGGATGGCGATTGAAGCAGAAGCTGCCGCGCCGCTGGTTGAGGAAATCTCCAATTCCGTCCTGCGTAACCCGGGCGCCCTGATCAGCCTGGCGCGCCTGAAA
>JAUYQT010000076.1 GCA_030697085.1 Azonexus sp.
GCGGGTTGATGCGGTGGCTGACGTGAAAATGCAGGTTTGTAACCTGGCGTTGACCGATATCACCGAACACAAACGGCTGGCGCAGCAAGTTCGGCGCGCCGACCGCTATCGTCAGGCAATTCTTGACAATATTCCCTGCCTGGCCTGGCTGAAGGATGAGGATAGTCATTTTTTGGCGGTCAATACGGCGTTTGCCAAGGGGTTTGGTTGGGCGTCGCCGGAGGCGCTGATCGGTAAGAGTGACTTCGATACTGTGCCGCCCGATGCGGCCGAGATCTATCGGGCCGATGATCGCTGGGTGCTGGAAAACGGTCAGACCAAAAGCCTTGAGGAGCGCATTCAGGTTGCTGCCGAGGCACGCTGGTTTGAGGTCTGGAAATCGCCCGTCATCATGGATGGTCGGGTTATTGGTACGGCGGGTTTCGCTCAGGATATTACCGAGCGGCGGGAAATGACCGAGCGCTTGCGCGATAGTGAGTCCTTCAATATTGCCATTATTAATTCGTTGACCGCACAGATTGCCGTGCTTGACGAACATGGCCGGATTGTCTCGGCCAATGAGGCGTGGGAACAATTTGTGGCAGAGCATTGTAAGTTTGATCTGCTCGCGCATGACCGGCGTTTGCATTACTGCAGCGCCTGTGCCACCGCGCCAGGAAAACCCTGCAATAACCAGCCAGAGTGCCCAATCTGGAAGGCGATTGAAGATGTTTTGCTGGGTTATCGCAGTAGCGTGACGATGGACTATTGCAGCCAGATTTCAGCCAAAACTTACTGGTTCCGGATGACCGTCGAAGCATTGCCAGCGCCGCGCCGGGGGGCGGTGGTGGTGCATGAGGACATCACCGCATTAAAGCTGGCAGTCGACGAGCAGAAAGCCGCCAAGGCAGAGGCCGTGCAGGCTGATCAGGCGAAATCCCGTTTTTTGGCTGCCGCCAGCCACGATCTGCGCCAGCCGCTTTTTGCCTTGAGTCTGTATGTCGGCATGTTGAAGAAAAAGTTGTCGCCCGCCGATGCAACCTTGTCGAATAATCCTAAATCCGGCAGTTACCCTGTCATCGCAAGCCGTTCAGGAGGGTGCCATGGCGGCAATGGACAGGTAATTTTCGCCACCACGTAGGCCAGGAAGGTCTGCCAGCGGTCTGCCTGAGGCAACTGC
>JAUYQT010000092.1 GCA_030697085.1 Azonexus sp.
CACCACGGAAGAAAATATCCAGGCGCGTATTCGCGGCAACCTGCTGATGGCGCTCTCCAACAAGACTGGTGCGCTGGTGCTGACGACAGGCAACAAATCGGAAATGGCCGTCGGTTACTGCACGCTTTATGGCGACATGGCCGGTGGTTTTGCCGTCATCAAGGATGTCTACAAAACGCTGGTTTATCGTCTGGCGCGCTATCGCAATTCGCTTTCGCCGGTTATTCCGGAAAACATCATCGTCCGCCCGCCATCCGCCGAGTTGAAGCCGGATCAGACTGATCAGGATTCCCTGCCACCTTACGAGGTGCTGGATGCGATTGTCCGTGCTTACATGGAAGAAGACCGCAGCCCGCGCGAAATCATCGCGGCCGGCCTGCCGGAAGAGGCGGTCAGGCGTGTTGTCCGTTTGCTGCGCATTGCCGAATACAAGCGTCGGCAATCGCCGGTCGGTATTCGTATTACGCCGCGTGGCTTTGGCAAGGATTGGCGTTATCCTATTACCAATCGTTATCAAGACGAATTTTAAGAATCTGAATCAAGAGGACGCACGAACATGAAGAAAATCGAAGCCATTATCAAGCCCTTCAAACTCGATGAAGTACGCGAGGCATTGTCGGATGTGGGCATCACCGGTCTGACGGTGACCGAGGTCAAGGGATTTGGGCGTCAGAAAGGTCACACCGAGTTGTATCGCGGGGCTGAATATGTCGTCGATTTCCTGCCCAAGATCAAGATTGAAATCGTCGTCAATGATGAGCATGCCGAAGCTGCCATTGATGCCATCATTAAAGCGGAGCGCACTGGCAAGATCGGTGACGGCAAGATTTTTGTCATGCCGGTTGAACATGTGGTGCGGATTCGTACCGGCGAAACCAACGAGGCTGCCGTGTAGTATTTTGTCGCTGCTTTGAAACGCAGGGCGGCTTCAGGTCGCCCTTTGTTTTTTTGGTGAGCGTAATAGCACAATCAACGCTCCTTCGCCGCCATCCTGTGGTTTCGCCTGGCAATAAGCGAGCGTTTCATCAC
>JAUYQT010000095.1 GCA_030697085.1 Azonexus sp.
GTGCTAATTGAGGCGACCAACGAACGCATTGATTACGAGGGCTCGATCGACTGGTTTTGCTTTGACCCCGAGTGTCGCTACCAGCTGGAACCTGGAAAATCCGTCATCTATAACGAAACTGAAAATGGCACTCGCTCTTGGCAACACACCGAACGAAAATATCAGGCGCTATGGCACTACTGGATGAATCGAGGCGTTTGTGAATTCGTTGAGCGAGGGATGGCTGAAATCCAGATAGGCAGCAAGGAAAATCACGAACTCAATGCATTAGCGTACCTCAAGGCAGTACGCAGTGAACTGCAATTGCAAGAGATCTATGGGCTGGATGAGGAAATTGAACTGGCTGGAGGTGGCCGTGCCAGACTCTTTCAGACCTTGCTAGCGAGTGAATTGCATTCGGCTTTCTTCCAGAGCGCCTACGTGCAACAGTTCGAGAAGCACTACGCTGAATTCGGTATCGTCTCAAAAGCGTTGAGCAAACTGGCGTTTGATGGATTGGTTGCCGGGGAGAATCGATTTCCTATGACTTGGGCCGAAGAAGACCAAAAGATCAAAAGAACGACGGGGTGGACTGTTTGTCGCGAATATCCTCAAGGCAGTAGTTTGGCCGCCAAGGCGATCTTGAATTTCTGGACAAGTGATCTTAAAGCACTTTCCAACAGCCTAAAGAAACAGCCGCAAGTGCCGGTTCCCACACTATATGAGCGCCCTTTCTACAAAATCGGACGCTACAACTTCCAGTTTCCCTGGGTTGTCGCCCAGCAGAATAATTTGACTGCAATAGTCAATAACCTTCGCCGCATCGGCGCACGACGAACCGGCAGAATGAGTGAAACTCGCCGGATCGAGCTGCGGCTAGCGGATCAATTGCGTCAGCGTGGATTTGCTGTGGAGGTGGGGTATCAGCCTGAGCGCACAGAGCAAGAGGACCCGGGTGAAGTCGACCTAATCTGCTATCGCAATGGGTTGGCGCTATTGCTGGAAGTCAAATCTGGGTACATTCGTTCAAATCAGCACGAGATTTGGTTACATAGAACCAATACCCTGCGCAAGGCTGCCTGGCAGTTGAGGCGAAAACGTTCGGCGGTTGTAGCTGCATTGACGCAAGATGAGCTACTGCGGGAAAAACTCGGATGCTCAGACCCAAATGCGGGCAGCTACTTGCACGCTTGGATTGTGTGTCAGTGATCGGCCCAAAGGATCCACTTGGTGATCGGCATATAGGATCCAGGTCATGATCGGCGTAATGGAGCCAGTCTGTGATCGGCATATAGGATCCACCTGCTGATCGGCGGATTGG
>JAUYQT010000196.1 GCA_030697085.1 Azonexus sp.
TACTGCCCACGAACCGTCAACAATCCTGCCGAATTCACCCGGTAATTTCCTCAATCATCGACGAGCAGCGCAACCTCACGCTCCAGCAAATCAGCATCACCAAGATTCAGCGCAACCAATCGGCGGAGGTGGGTGACGCTATCAAGGTCAAGCTCACGGCAGACCAGACCGTAGCGTTCTCCCTGATGATGAACGACCGTGGCCTCCATACGAATCGTCGTGCCACTTTCATCAAGATGAATTTTGAGCGTGCAATTCGTCCCCATGGTGGCGAAATGTTCAGCTTTAGGCTTAATCAGCGCGCCCTTGAGTGAAAGATCAAGCACCTCAACTTCAAGATGACCGCCAGGAAAAAACAAAACTGCTTCAGCCTGGAAATGAATACGGGAAAACTGGCGACGATTGCGGCTCACGGGTGTCTCCTTCGTCTATTTTCCTTTCATGTTACTTCTACTTTGTCAGATTGGCATTCACTTTGATGCCCCAAGGGTTTCGGCCTGTTTTCGGTAAACGGATTGAATAGCTTCCAGTCGTCGTCGATGGCATTCCTCGATCATGGCCGCCATGTCGTCGTCGGTTCTCACCTTGCTGGGTAGCTTGTGACGCAGCACGATCGGGTTGAGCACGCCCCTAATCGCTGACCGTCTGGGCCTCGGTTTGCGCGCACAAGGTGTGGGGCGCTTTGCCTCGGGGTGACGTGCGCTCAGGGATGGCCGGCTGCGCATAACAGCGCCCGAGCTTTCGCCAAAAGTACCTCATGAAAATCATGAGGCCTGAACCATGTAACGAAAAAATTTCTTGGAGCGCAGTCGCCCCTGCGAAAACAAGGAATCGGGCAGCAATTCGTCGTTCAATCGCACGCAACGCTTAAGAACTTCGCCATCAGGTTATGTTGGCGTGATGCTCAAGATAATGTTTCAGCACTTTCTTGAGTAGCGCCGCATGTTTCAGATTGCCAGCTTCTCTGGAGCGGGAAATGTCATCGACAATCATCCGCTTGATTTTTTTCTCGCCGCTGGCGGTATGAACCAGATAGTTACCCATCTCGACTGCCAGCATTTCCGGAATATGCTCATGTTCGGCGATGGCGAGAATTTCCTCTTCAGTCAACTCGGAGAGTTCGATGCAGTCTTGTATCGTTAACATGATTAACCCCTTTTTAGATTTGAATACCTAATCTCATATTAGGACATTTGCATCAAAAAAGGGGTTGGTTTGCTAGCAGTCTGTCGGACTTGAAGAATCGAAGCGAAAATTCGGCTGGGTTATGGCAGGTTATGCGACGGGGCGTTCTGAATTAGCACACCACTCGCTCCACGAACCACCATAGAGCCGCGAACCGGGCAAGCTGGCAATTTCCATTGCCAGCAGGTTGTGACAAGCCGAAATACCCGAACCACATTGATGCACGACCTGTTCCGGCAACGCGCCGGCCAGGACTGCGAGCCATTCCGCACGCAGCTCGGCGGCCGGCTTGAAACGACCATCCGCTTGCAAATTTTGCTGAAAAAACCGGTTGACCGCACCGGGGATGTGGCCACCGACCGGGTCAAGCGTTTCATTCTCACCCCGATAGCGATCCGGACTACGCGCATCAACCAGATGCATGCGCGAGGTGGTGAGAAAGGCTTGCACATAATTTGTATCGACGCAGCGATCGCAAATCCTGGCCACGAAATTTGCCGGGCGAGTCGGCAAAACCACTGGCGTCAGCGCACCACTAGCCGCCTTCCAGGCTTGCAAGCCGCCATCCAGCACGGCAACCTGATCATGCCCCAGCCAGCGCAATAGCCACCACAGGCGACCGGCGATCATGCCTTGGGCATCGTCGTATACGACTACCTGAGTTTGCGCGCCAATGCCAATTTCACCCAGCCGCCGGGCGAGCTTTTCAGCGTCCGGCAAGGGGTGGCGCCCATTCGTCCCTGTCGTCGGACCGGAAAGATCACGATCGCAATGAAGGAAAACCGCGCCGGGAATGTGGGCCTCAGCGTAGCTACGCTCACCATAAGCCGGATCAGCCAACTGATGGCGGACATCAACGATCAACCAGTTGGGGTCATCGAGATGAGCCGCCAGCGTGGCGGCATCAACCAGCGTTGTGAAACTCATAGGGTTTCATCCAGCCATGACTTGGCCAGCTCGGCGTTATCGAAAACCTCAACATCCGCATTAACGAAGGTTTGCGACAACCAAGCACTCCAGGTCACCCACTGACTGTCGGTGACAACCGCAACGCGTTTGAAATCATTGACATGAGCACGGGAAAATTTTATTTCCTCCCAGGCAACGTCGATGGTCACATCAGCCATCTGACTCAGGTCGAAGTAAAGATCAACCGGGCCTTCAAATTTAATCTTGAAATTGACGATTTCTTCGAATTCCTTGTAATCGGCCAAGGTAAATTCACCAAAAACAGAAACGCCGACACGGCTGGGTTGATGGTCAATGACGATCATGGTGTAACTCCTGATAGTTGTTAGTTATTTACCGCCAGCTGCTAGCTGAAAGCTGCGAATGCCCACCCTCCCGAGATCGGCTCACAGCCCACATCTAACCGCTAAAAGCTAGTCTAATCCTGTTCCACCGGGCTGGCGCGGGAAAAGTGCGTCGCCGCAATACCGGAAAGAATGATCAAACCGATCGCCAGCCAAGCCGAGCTATCCAGCACCTCGCCCCAAAGCAGGACGCCGAACAGGCTGGAGAAAATAACGGTGCTATAAGCCAGCGCGGCTGACATCAATGTTTTACCGCGGGCGTAAGCACGAGTCATGGCGAGTTGGGCCACCGTGGCAAAACCGGCAACGCCGAATAAATTCAGGCCACTTTTCAGGTCGACCGCATGTAATTCGCTGAAAGCCAGCCAAACGCCGGCGCAAACGGAGGCAGTCAGCGAAAAATAAAATACTGTCCGCGTCACCGGCTCACCGCGAATGCCGAGTTCCCGCACACTGAAATAGGCCATGCCGGCCATCACGCCGGAAGCGAGACCGATCAGGCCAGCGAATAATTGATCCGCCTGAATACTCGGCTTGAGCAAAAGCACAACACCGACCAAGCCAATAATGAGGGCACCAATAATGCCAGGACGCAGGCGCATGCCAGCCAGCGCCAGATAGATCGCGAGAAAAATAGCCGAGGTGTAATTCAGTGTTACCGCTGTCACCAACGGCAACAGGGTAATGGCGTAGAAATAGGCGAACAGCGCCGAAAAGCCAACGATGCCGCGGCTAATCTGCCAGCGCCAATGCGGTGTGACCAGCGATACACCGCGCAAGCGAACCAGGCCAAACATCAAAATAAGAGAAATGAAGCTGCGGTAAAAGGTGATTTCAACCGCCGAATGCGTATCAGCCGCCAATTTGACGCAAACGCCCATGCAGGCGAAAAGCAGACTGGCAAGCAGCATCCAGAGGGATTGCATGGGCGTAAAACTCAAATGGAAAAGGGCGGCAGATTTTACCCCGCCGCCCTCGTTGCTACGCCCTTGTGAGCGCCAAAACCGCTCAAATATGAGGCTGCATGATCCGCCGATAGAATTCATGGAAATGCTGCATGCCATCTTCCATCGGGCTTTGATACGGCCCGACTTCGTTGCGCCCTTCCTTCATCAAGGCATAGCGACCGCGATCCATACGTTCGCCAATGTCGTCATCCTCGATCGCCGTTTCCATATAAGCCGCGCGCTCCGCTTCGATAAAGTCACGCTCGAAATCAACGATTTCTTCCGGATAATAAAACTCGACGACGTTCAGCGTTTTATCGACACCTTGCGGAATCAGCGTCGACACAACCAGCACATGCGGATACCACTCGACCATAATGTTCGGGAAGTAAGTCAGCCAGATAGCGCCATGTTCCGGCGTCTTGCCTTCGGCACCGTAAATGTCGCGAACTGCTTTCTGCCAGCGCTCATAAGCCCTGGAACCTGATTTTTGCAAGGAGGTAATGCCCACCCGCTGCACCGAATACCAGTCGCCAAATTGCCAGGTCAGATCGTCGCAAGTCACAAAATTACCCAGACCAGGATGGTAAGGCGCGACGTGGTAATCCTCCAGATAGACCTCGATGAAAGTCTTCCAGTTGTAATTACAGGTATGCATCTCGACGTGATCAAGCTTGTAGCCGGTGAAATCGAGTTGATTCGCCACACCCATCCCGCCCAGATCGGCATTGGCTGAACGCGGCCCCTTGAAAAGCAGGCCATTCCAGTTTTCCAGCTTGGCCTTGTTCAGGTTGAGACAGGGATTCTGCGGAAAATGCGGCGCGCCAATCAGTTGACCGCCAGTATCGTAAGTCCAGCGGTGAATCGGGCAGACAATCGGGCCGTTCAATTTGCCCGAACCTTGCAACATGATTGCCTGCCGATGACGACAAACGTTGGACATCTGCCAGTGACCCGCATTAGCACCTTCACTGCCGCCGTTGAGCAACAGGTGACCATGATCTTTCCATTCCAACGAACGGTAATCACCGGCTTCCGGCACCATCAACTGGTGGCCGACGTAACCTGAACCGGCATCGAAGATGAGCTTTTTCTCCAGCTCAAAAATCTTTTCATCGAAATACCAGTCCACCGGCAGTTGGGAAACTGCTGGGGCCAAACGGGACAAAGTCGCCACGTCGGACATTCCATGCCTCCAGCGGGTTAAAAAGGAGCGATTTTACCCTCCCCCCGATTTGACCTAAAGCCCCTTGATAGAGTATTTTCGCGTGTTTCCCCGAAGCCCGTTGACATGGATCAATCCCCCATCGACGACATGAAATTCGAAACAGCGCTCGCTGAACTCGAAACCATTGTCTCCTGCATGGAAGGTGGCACGCTTGAACTCGAAGCCTCAATCGCTGCCTATCGCCGTGGCATGGAACTGATGAAGCACTGCCAGGCTCAATTAATCGATGCTGAAACACAAATCCGCATTCTTGAAAATGGCCAATTTATCGACGTCGACCGCGCGCTGAAAGAAGTCCCCTTGGGGGACAGTACGGCGGAGGCCCGATGATCCAAACTTCATTTACCGAATGGATGGCGGCAACGCAAGGCCGCGTCGAAGCCGCGCTCATTCAGCACCTGCCGGGCAATGACTGCATTCCAGCTCGCCTGCATGAAGCGATGCGCTACGCAACGCTCGGCGGTGGTAAACGCGTCCGTCCGCTGCTGGTCTTTGCTGCGGGCGAACTAAGCAATGCGGCACCGGAAAAACTCGAAATCGTCGCCTGCGCCGTCGAAATGATTCATGCCTACTCGCTAGTGCACGACGACCTGCCCTGCATGGACAACGACGACCTGCGTCGCGGCCGGCCAACCTGCCACATTGAATTTGACGAACCGACAGCGCTATTGGTCGGCGATAGCCTGCAAACGCTGGCTTTTGAGCTACTCGCCAGCCGAACGATGGGCGAACCCGCCAGCCAACTCGAAATGATCGCCCTCCTCGCCCACGCCAGCGGTTCACGCGGCATGGCCGGTGGTCAGGCGATCGATCTCGCCTCGGTCGGAAAACCACTCAACCAGCCAGAGCTGGAATTAATGCACGCGCTGAAAACCGGCGCCTTGATTCGCGCTGCCGTGCTGCTCGGCGCCTTGGCCGGGCAGCCGCTTTCTGCCGAAGAGCGCTTGAGTCTGGACCGCTTCGCCAAGCGCGCCGGACTGCTCTTTCAGGTCGTCGACGACATTCTCGATTGCACGGCGAGCACCGCCACGCTCGGCAAAACAGCCGGCAAGGACGAAGCCGCCGCCAAACCAACCTACGTCAGCCTGCTCGGGCTTGACGAGGCGCGCCGTTACGCCGACGAATTACGCAACGATGCACTCGACGCCCTGAGCATTTTTGGCGAGCGCGCCAACCGCCTGACACAACTGGCTGACTTCATCTGTCACCGGCAATTCTGAATGAGTCCTCTCTCCTTGCTTGAAACCATCAACAGCCCGGCCGACTTGCGCCGCCTGGACCGCAAGCAATTGCCGCAACTGGCGACTGAACTGCGCGCCTTTCTGATCGATTCCGTCTCACAAACCGGCGGCCATCTGTCCTCCAACCTGGGCACCATCGAACTGACCATTGCCCTGCACGCTGTTTTTAACACGCCAGAAGACCGCCTGGTCTGGGACGTTGGCCACCAATGCTACGCCCACAAGATTCTGACAGGGCGCCGCGAACGGATGAACTCCCTGCGTATGCACGGAGGACTCTCCGGCTTTCCCAAACGCTGCGAAAGCCCTTATGACACCTTTGGTGTCGGCCATTCATCAACCTCGATTTCCGCCGCCCTGGGAATGGCGTTGGCGGCCAAACACAAAGGTGAAGACCGCAAATCAATCGCCATCATCGGCGACGGCGCGATGTCGGCCGGTATGGCCTTCGAGGCCATGAACAACGCCGGTGTCGCCGATGCCGACATGCTGGTCATCCTCAACGACAACGAAATGTCGATCTCGCCACCGGTCGGTGCGCTCAACAATATCCTGACCCGCCTGATGTCAGGCAAAACCTTCAACGCCGCCCGCGACGGTGCCCGTAACATGCTCGGCTTCGCCCCGCCGCTCCTTGAGCTCGCCCGCCGTGCCGAAGAGCACGTCAAGGGCATGATTGCCCCGGGCACGCTGTTTGAAGAATTTGGCTTCCATTACTACGGCCCAATCGACGGTCACGATCTTGATGCGCTGATTCCAACACTGGAAAACCTGCGTCAGCTCAAAGGCCCGAAATTCCTGCATGTCATCACCAAAAAAGGCCAAGGCTACAAGCTGGCCGAAGCCGACCCGATTCTTTACCACGGCGTCGGTAAATTTGAAGCCAAGGTCGGCATCAAGGCCTCTAAAGGCAGCAAACTCACCTACACCCAGGTTTTCGGCGACTGGCTATGCGACATGGCCAGGGCCGACTCCCGACTGGTCGGCATCACCCCGGCCATGCGCGAAGGATCCGGCCTGCTGCGCTTTTCCATCGAGCACCCGGATCGTTATTTCGATGTCGGCATCGCCGAACAGCATGCCGTCACTTTCGCCGCCGGCTTGGCCTGCGAGGGTCTGAAACCGGTCGTTGCCATCTACTCAACCTTCCTGCAACGCGCCTACGACCAACTGATTCACGACGTCGCACTACAGAATTTACCGGTCATTTTCGCGGTTGACCGCGGCGGTCTGGTCGGCGCCGATGGCCCAACCCACCACGGCACCTTCGACCTCTCCTTCGTCACCTGCATCCCCAATATGGTCATCATGGCCCCGGCTGACGAAGCCGAATGCCGCCGCATGCTGTCCACCGCCTACGCCCTGGACGGCCCAAGCATGGTGCGCTACCCGCGCGGCAGCGGCACAGGTACGGTGCCGGAAATGGATCTCCAGACGCTACCGCTGGGCAAAGGCGAAATCCGCCGAAGCGGCAAGGAAATCGCGTTACTCGCCTTTGGCAGTCTGCTACCGGTCGCGCTGACCGCCGGCGAAGAACTCGACGCCACCGTCGCCAACATGCGCTTCATCAAACCGCTCGACATTGATCTGATAGTTGAACTGGCCGGGAACCATTCCTTGCTCGTCAGTATCGAAGAGAATGCTGTGATTGGTGGTGCGGGCTCTGAAATTGAGCGCGTCTTGGCCGAACGTGGGCTGAAAATTCCACTTCTCCGCCTCGGCCTGCCAGACCGCTTCATTGATCACGGTGAGCAAAACCAGTTGCTGGCTGAACTCGGCCTCGATAAAAACGGCATTGTGGGTGCGGTAAATAAAATGCGTGCCCAAACCAACACCCAATAACTAATCAAAGAACAGCCCATGAACACCCCAACAACAAATATCCCCGACGTTCAAAATTCCGCCGACACACGCCAACTAGCGATCAACAAAGTCGGCATCAAAGCGATTCGCCATCCGATCAAAGTACAAGACAAATCAGTTGGTGTGCAACACACGATCGCCGTTTTCAATATGTACGTCGGCCTGCCGCACAACTTCAAGGGAACGCATATGTCGCGTTTCGTCGAGATTCTCAACAGCCACGAACGTGAAATTTCAGTCGAAAATTTC
>JAUYQT010000203.1 GCA_030697085.1 Azonexus sp.
GACTTGGAGTTCAGCATGAAAATCGGATTCATCGGACTGGGCATCATGGGGCGCGCCATGGCGCTCAATCTCATCAAGGGTGGTCACACGGTCACCGTCTGGGCGCGCCGCGCCGAATCGATGCGGCCCCTGCTTGAGGCGGGGGCCAGCGCGGCAGACGATCCGGCCGGGGCGGCGCGGGGCAATGAAATCGTGATCTCCATGGTGGCGGATGCGCCGGATGTGGCGGAGGTGATGCGCGATGCGGCAGGCGGGGCTGGGCCGGGGTTGGTCGCCATCGACATGAGTACGATTGCGCCGGCGGCAGCGCGTCGAATTGGTGAGGATTTAGCCGCGGCTGGCGTTGATTTTCTTGATGCGCCGGTTTCCGGCGGCGAAGTTGGCGCCATTGCCGGCACGCTGTCGATCATGGTGGGCGGTTCCGAAGCGGCTTTTGCCAAGGCCAGACCGGCCTTTGAATGCATGGGCAAAAATATCGTTCATGTCGGCGCCTCGGGTGCCGGGCAGGTAACCAAGGCGGCGAATCAGATTGTCACTGGTATGGGTGTGCTGGCGGTGGCTGAAGCCTATGCATTTGCCGCCAAAAATGGCGTTGACCGCAGCAAAGTGCGTGAAGCGCTACTCGGCGGGTTTGCTTATTCAAAAATTCTCGAAAACCATGGTCAGCGCATGCTGGATCGCAATTTCAAACCCGGTTTCAAGAGCTGGATGCATGAGAAGGATCTGAATATCGTCATGCAGACGGCGCACGAACTTGGCCTTTGCCTGCCCGGTTCGGCGACGACGGCGCAGATATTTAACGCGATGGTCGGCTCCGGCCTGGGCGAGGAGGATTCGATTGCCGTGCTCAAGCTGCTCGAACGGCTGTCGGGGCAAGAATGAAGATCGGTTTTATCGGCCTCGGCGTGATGGGGCGGCCGATGGCTTGTCACTTGCAGCGCGCCGGCCATCAGTTGTTTGTCTGGGCGCGGCGAGCCGAGAGTGTGGGCAATTTGCCCGCCGGGTTTTGTGCTACACCGGCCGAATTGGGGCGGTGCTGCGCGGTGGTTTTTACCATGGTGACTTCCAGCGCCGATGTCGAAGCCGTGGCGCTCGGCAAGCATGGGTTGATCGAGGGCATGACGCCAGGTTCGGTGCTGATTGATTGCTCGACGATTGCCCCCGATAGCGCCCGGATGATCAGTGCCAGTCTGGGCGAAAAAGGCATTCACTTTTTGGATGCGCCGGTTTCAGGCGGGGTGCAAGGCGCCATTGACGCCACGCTGGCGGTCATGGTCGGCGGCGAGATGGCGGTGCTGGAACGCGTCCGGCCGCTGCTCGAATGCCTTGGTCAGCGAATTGTCCTCATTGGCCCGAATGGCGCCGGTCAGGTGGCCAAGGCGTGCAATCAGATGATCATGGTTGCCGCTATTCAGGCGGCGGCGGAAGCGATGCGGCTGGCTACCGCAGCCGGGGTGGATTGCGCCAATGTGCGGCAAGCGTTGGCCGGTGGTTCAGCGGCATCGCGCGTGCTTGAGGTGATGGGCGAGCGTATGGTGAAACGCGACTTTTCAGCCGGGATCGAAGCGCGACTGCATCACAAGGATTTTGGCCTGGTGCTTGAAGCGGCGCGTAAAAATGGGGCTTTTATGCCGTTGACCGCAGCGGTTGGCCAACAACTGAATGCCTTGATGGCACAGGGTTGGGGGGGTGACGATACGTCTTCGCTGCTGCGCGTACTGGAGTTTTAGCTTCAATGAATGGGGGCGACCGTTACGTCGCCCCCATTTGATCTCGAGTCGGTCAGGTTTTCTACTAGCCGAGGTAGTAGAAAAGCAGATTGGCGAGCAGCATGAGCATGACCCAGAGCGCCATGCCGCCGGTTGGCCAGGAGCGCATCAGCAAGCCGCCGGGGCGGCGGTGGCGAACGATGGTTTCACCGAGGGTAGCGAAGACTGAAAATAGCTGTGTCGTGATGCGTTGGCGCGAGACGGTTAGAGCACTACGGAAAGTGCGGGCGAATGCGGGCCCGATATCCCGCCACAGCCAGTCGACATCAAGCGTGATCGTCGGCGTGGGCTTCAGGTAATCAAGCATGACAAAGAAGGCCAGCCCGGCGAAGAGAAGTAGCTGCAACTGGGTGATGACGTGGGCAGCAGTGTAGGGCACGTAATCGACGGCGTAGGGCAGCATGGCGTAAAGCGGGTCGGGCCAGATACCGAGGGCGATGCAGACGAAGGCGGAGAGGATCATTGCCCAGCGCATTGAGGCCGGTGGGTCGGCCGGGCGCAGGCCGGAATCTTTCTGGAAGAAGACGAACCACGGGAATTTCATTCCGGCGTGAAGGAAAACGCCTGCTGAAGCGGCCGTGAGGAAGAGCCAGACGATCTGCAGATGGCCGTCAACCGCAGCCTGCGTCACCATCGACTTGGTGACGAAGCCGGAGGTAAGCGGGAAGGATGAGATGGCCAGTGCGCCAATGGTGCCGCAGATGGTAGTCAACGGCATGCTATGGAACAAGCCG
>JAUYQT010000353.1 GCA_030697085.1 Azonexus sp.
CCCCTGGCGACGTGGAGATATGCCTTGCGTGCCGGGTTCAAGGGCAGAGTTGCGGTTTCGTCGGCATCGAACAGGCCGGCATAAATCGAGGCGTCGGCGTGGATCGTCACCGAACCATCGGTGGCGTCGGGTGAGGCGATCAGGCGCAGGCGGCCACGTTTGTCGGCATCGGTAAAAGCTTTCTGTTCATAGCCCGGCGCGATGCCTTTCTCGCGCGGCTCGATCCAGATCTGGAAGAGATGCGTTGTTGCATCCGGCGCATGGTTGAACTCGCTGTGCATCACACCGCGTCCAGCACTCATCCGCTGCACGTCGCCGGGTGGAATGGTGGTGCCATTGCCCATACTGTCCTGATGCGCCAGGGCGCCGGAGGTGACATAGGTGACGATTTCCATGTCGCGGTGGCCGTGCTTGCCAAAACCACCGCCGGCCGCAATCAGGTCTTCATTAATTACGCGCAGATTGCCCCAGCCCATGTAAGCCGGGTCGTAATAGTCGGCGAATGAAAACGAGTGATGGCTTTTCAGCCAGCCATGGTCGGCATAGCCGCGATCTTCGGATTTGCGAACGGTCAGCATGGGCGGGGCTCCTTGGGCAGGTGTGGCGTTTAGGGCTTCATGGCTTCGATGGCGATGTCGATGCGAACTTCGTCGCCCACGTTGGGGGCGTATTTGCCGGCGTTGAATTCAGTACGCTTGACCACCGTCCAGGCGTTGGCGCCGATGGCATCCTTTTTCGTCATCGGATGCGGCATTGCCTTGAAGGACGAGACGGTCAGGGTCACCGGCTTGGTAACGCCCTTCAGCGTCAGCTGGCCTTCGATGGAAACCGGCTTGTCACCCTCGAACACCACTTTGCTGGATTTGAAGGTGGCGGTCGGGTACTTGGCGGTGTCGAGGAAGTCTTCACCCTGAATGTGTTCGTTGAACGTGCTGTAGCCGGTATCGACCGATTTTGTGTCAATTTCGATGTCGACCGTAGCAGTCTTGGCGGCCTTGTCGAGCACGACCTTGCCGGTCGTTTTGTTGAAGCGGCTGAGCTGCGTCGAGTAGCCGAAGTGGCTGTACGAGAAGCGCGGGAAGGTGTGGGTGCCATCGACGACGAAGGTTTCCGGCGCGGCCAGCGCGGGGGCGGCAACAGCCGAGGCGAGAATGAGGGCGGCGGTGAGTTTGGTCAGTTTTTGCATGGTGGTTCTCCGTTTATGGCTTTGGGGTTGGGGGCTTATTTGCTTGCTGCGGTGATGCGGAACTTGATCAGGACATCGTTGGCAACAACATCGAATTTGGCCCAGCTGCCTTCGCCGATAGAAAAATCGGCGCGGCGAATGGTGAAGCTGCCCTCGAAGACGCCGCTATTGCCCTGCGCCGTGAAGGTGGCGGGAACGACGACATCCTGCGTTTTGCCCTTGATGCTCAGCTGGCCGGCAACTTCATAACGATTGCTGCCAAGTGCCTTGACGTTGCCGGAGACGAAACGGGCGGTCGGAAACGCCTTGGTGTTGAACCATGGTTTGCCGGCCACTTCCTCGTCACCTTCCTGGGCACCGGTATCGACGCTGGCCAGTTCGACATCGAAACTCGCCTTGGCGGCGGTCGGCTTGGCCGGGTCGAAATTCAGCAGGCTGGAAAATCGCTTGAATTTGCCGTCGACCGCAACACCCATCTGCTTGTAGGTGAAGTTGATGGCGCTCTTGTCGTTCTGCACCAGGTTGTATTCGACGGCGTGGGCGGCGAACGGAAGTACGAGTGATGTTGAAATAACGAGGGCGATGGCTAAACGGTTCATGGTCATTTCTCCGTGTTATGCGCAGGCAACATGCGGGTCAGGATGTCGTCCTTGTCGATGAAGTGATGTTTCAGGGCGGCGCCGATGTGGCCGGCGATGACGGCGACGAAAAGCAAGTTGAGGCTCATATGGACGGTTTGCAGCAGATCGCCCACTTCTTTGTTCTTCTCCAGCAGATCGGGGATCGGCAGCACGCCGAACCACACCGTCTGGAAACCTTTGGCCGAACTCATCAGCCAGCCGGAAAGAGGGATGACGATCATCAGCCCATAAAGCAGCAGGTGGCCGGCGTGGGCGGCCAGTTGCAGCCGCTTCGGCATGCTGGCCGGCAAGGCGGGCGGGCGGTGCGTCACGCGCCAGAACAGGCGCAGCCAGACGAGCAGGAAGGCACTGACCCCGGCCCATTTGTGCCATGAAAAAAGCTGCAACTTCCGGGGTGATAGCGGCAGATCTTGCATGTAGAAACCCAATGCCAGCAGGCCGAAGAAGAGAACGGCCATCAGCCAATGCAGGGCTTTGGCGGTAGCGGTGTAGCTAACTGTCACGGTCAACCCCCTTTTTTCGGCAAAAATGCATAGGCATCCATCGCAATGACGTAATCATCGATGCCGGCATGAAAGCGTTGAACCTCGGCCTGTTCGCCACCAGCACCCAATGCGACAAATAAAGGCAACAAATGTTCATCGCTCGGGTGGGCTTGCACGGCGCCCGGGGCCTGAGCACGATAGTCGAGCACGGCGGATATGTCATGAGCTTGCAGCCGGTTCGCCAGCCAGTCGGTGAACTGGCGCACATAAGCCGGTGTCTGGCCGCCATTGCGCGATGCCAGCTGGTAGTCGCGCAGGTTGTGCGTTACGTTGCCGGAGGCGATGACCAGAAAGCCTTTGGCCAGCAGTGGCGCCAGGGCCCGGCCGAGTAGATATGCCTGTTCCGGCCCGGCATGGCTTTGAATGGAGAGTGGAATCACCGGCACGTCGGCTTCCGGGAACATCAGGCGCAGCGGCACCCAGGCACCGTGGTCGAGGCCGCGTTGAGTATCCGTCGCGACTGGCAGGCCGGCCGCGCGGATGGCAGCGACGACGACCTCGGCCGCTTCGCGGCAACCAGTGGCTGGATAGCGCAGGGCGTAGAGTTCATCCGGGAAACCGGAGAAGTCATGAATGGTTTCCAGGCGGTCGGCGAAACCGACGGTCGGTACAGCGGTGTCCCAGTGCGCGCTGATCATGATGATGGCGCGCGGCAAGGACAAGGCGCGGGCCTTGGCGGAAATCGCCGCCCCGGCCGCACCCGGGCGCAGCGCAAAGGTCGGCGCGCCGTGGGGGACAAATAATGCAGGTTGGGCCGGGCTCATGTGAGCAACTCCTGATGCGATGGATGTACTCTAGTCTTCCTTGCTGCAGCGAAATAGCCGACAATCTGCAAATGTTTATTGCTTAATTGGCAACAATGGATCGACTCGATGCCATGCATCTCTTCCTGCGGGTGGCTGAACTGGGCAGCTTTTCAGCGGTGGCGCAGCAACTGGGCCTGGCGCGCTCCGTCGTGACGCGGCAGATTGCTGCCCTCGAAAGTCACCTCGGCGTCAAATTGATGGTGCGCAGCACACGCCGACTGGCACTGACTTCGGCCGGCACCGCCTATCTGGAAAAATGCCGGGTCATCCTGAATCTGGTCGAAGCGGCGGAAACCGACGTGGCGGAAGAGCGCCTGATCCCGCGCGGCAATATCCGCATCAGCCTGCCGCTCAGTTTCGGCATCAAGCGTCTGGCACCGCTGCTGCTCGATTTTTCGCAGCGTTACCCGGAAGTCAGCCTGGATATGGATTACACCGACCGCCGGGTGAAACTGATCGAGGAGGGGATCGATCTTTCCATTCGCATCACGCGCCGAATGGACCCCGGCGATGTGGCACGCAAGATCGGCACCGGCCACATGCGGGTGGTTGCTTCGCCGGAATATCTCGCCCGCCACGGTCGACCGCAAAATCCGGCCGAATTGGCGCATCACGAATGCCTGGGTTACACCGCCAGCGGGGCAATTTCCAATTGGCAATTCATGGTCGATGGCCAACTGGAGAATTTTTCTCTACGCAGTCGCATCAATGCCAATAATGGCGAGGTGCTGACCGAAGCAGCGGCGCAGGGGCTGGGCATTACGCTGCAGCCGGATTTTATTGCCGACAGCTTTATTGCGACCGGTCGGGTCGAACAAATCTTGCTCGATTTCCCGATTCCGGAACTCGGCATTTATGCCATGCTGCCCAGCAACCGCCACGTGCCGCATCGGGTGCGGGCGTTGATGGATTTTCTCGCCGAGCAACTGATTTCCCTCTGCAAGTCCAAGTGAACCCCACTTCTGTTCCGGAGAATAAAAAATGAAGAAAACAAGAGTTGCCTTGCTGACTGGCCTGCTGTTGATCGCGCCGCTCACCTACGCCGGTGCAACGATCGAACTGGCGGCCGAGGCCAGTCGGCCAGCGGCCAACGACATGGTGCGCGCCAGTATTTACAGCGAATCGACTGGCAATAATCCGGCCGAGTTGGCCCGCCGGATTAATCAGGAAATCACCGCAGCGCTCAAGGTCATTCGCGATCATCCCGTGGTTTCAGTCAAAAGTGGCCAGCAATCAACCTACCCGATCTACGGGAAGGAACAGAAAATCGAAAACTGGCGTATGCGCAGCGAACTGATTCTCGAATCGAAGGAATTGGCGACGGTCTCCGAACTGATCGGCAAGCTGCAGCAAATGCGTCTTGCCCTTGGCTCGGTCAGCCAGATGCCATCGCCCGAAACGCGCCGGCAGGTTGAGGATGAAACAACCCGCGATGCGATCCGCGCCTTCCAGAGTCGGGCGGCCGTGGTCGCCGAACAGTTGGGCAAAACCTGGAAAATCAAACAGCTAAATATCCAGCAAGGGGGCAGCGTGCCGATGCCGATGATGCGGGCCAGTCGTGCCATGGTGGCCGAGGCCGCCCCGGCCCCGCTGGAAGCCGGCGAGAGCCAGCTGACAACAACGATCAGTGGGCAGATCGAACTGGCGGATTAACGCTGCTGGAAAATTTCTCCAAACGTCATGAGGCTTGTCGCGCATGGTAGATGGCAGGTTCTGGTTGATTCCACTCTGCTATCCTCGCCGCCTGGATGGTGAGTGACGAAAGTAAATTACCTTTTATGCGGAGTTCGATTTAGATGCGAATAATGATTGTTGAAGACAATGCTGCAATGCGCAAAGTATTGCTCTCTGTATTTAGCCGTGCCGGATACGAGGTTGTTGGGGTCTTCGAGGATGGCAACGGTCTGGAGGAGAAAATTCAGCAGGCTAACCCTGATATCGTTTGCCTGGATTACAACTTGCCGGGGCGTGACGGGTTGGCCATTCTCAAGTCGATTCAGTCATTGGCGCCAGAAATTGACGTGCTTTTCATGACGGCCTCCGAAGAGTCCGGCCTTGAAGAAAAAGCGGCGGATGCTGGGGCTGCCGGATTTATCCGCAAGCCGTTTAGTCAGACGCAAATTGTTGATGAGTTGCAGGTGGTCGCTGAAACGCGTCGCCTGGCCAAAGCCTCGGCGCTCGAAAACAAGAGTTTGAGCCAAGGGGCGGGTTCAGTGACAAGCGCTACCACGCGAGGAACGGCAGTGATTGCCGATGACAACGGCTCCATTCGTCTGATCCTCAATGCACTGCTCAAAGAGTCCCGCATGAAGGTCGTGCAGTCGGTAAGCAACGGAGCAGAAGCGGTGCTGGCCGCGAAGAATCATCAACCGGCCGTACTTTTTCTCGATATCAACATGCCGGTGATGGGTGGCATGGAAGCATTACCTCTGATCAGGGCTGCCAGCCCGAATACCGCAGTTGTCATGGTGACCGGGTGTGTCGACAAGCAACAGGTGACCCAGGCCGCTGGGCTGGGGGCGGTTGGCTACATCATTAAACCTATGCGGCCGGCTTACGTTGAAAATTTC
>JAUYQT010000393.1 GCA_030697085.1 Azonexus sp.
AATTTTGCAGGAGGGGGCTCAATTGCTCATTTTTCCCGAAGGCACGCGCAGCGAAAATTTTCCGCTTGATCGCTGCACTGCCAGCACCGGTTTGATTTCCAGCCGTAGCGGGATTCCCGTGCAGACGTTGTTGATTGAATATTCGACGCCCTATATGGGTAAAACCTGGGGCTTTCGGCCACCTGAATTGCCGCTGCAATGCCGGATTCGTCTTGGTCGCCGTTTTCAGCCGGCACGCGATGTGGCCGCTTTCACAGCCGAGCTTGAAGCTTATTTTCGTGCCGAATTAGGCCAAAAATCGTCGTTGACCGCAGCATTCTCTGATTGAACCCGCACCCGCATCCATGCCGATAAATTCCACCACTCACCTTGTTCTCATCCCCAGCTACAACCCCGGCCCAAAGGTGCTCGCGACGGTACGGGCGGCACTTGCCCAATGGTCGCCAGTCTGGGTGGTGGTTGATGGCAGCAGCGATGGCAGCGGCGAAGCCCTGCAGGCGCTGGCTGGCGAAAATTCGGGTTTGAAAGTCATTGTCTTGCCGGAAAACCGTGGCAAGGGCTCGGCGGTGCTGGAAGGCATCACGCAGGCTGAGGCGGCCGGTTTTACCCACGCCTTGACGATGGACTCGGATGGCCAGCATCCGGCCGATCTGATTCCGGCCTTCATGGCGGCGTCGCAGGCGCAACTGGCGACGATGGTGCTCGGCAAGCCGGTTTTCGCCGCCGACGCGCCGGCTCTGCGTGTTAACGGCCGCAAGGTGTCGAACGGTTGGGCCAATCTGGAAACGCTGTGGATGGGTATCGGCGATTCGCTCTACGGCTTTCGCGTCTATCCGATTGCGCCGCTCAAAAACATCATGCAGCGCAACCGCTGGATGCGCCGCTTCGATTTCGATCCGGAAGCGGTTGTTCGCCTGTGCTGGGAAGGTGTCCGGCCAGTCAATATCGATGCTCCAGTGCGTTATTTCCGGCCGGAGGAGGGTGGGGTTTCACATTTTCGTTACCTGCGTGACAACACCTTGCTGACCTGGATGCACAGCCGGCTGTTTATTGGTTTCCTGCTTCGTTTGCCACTGCTCGTCTGGCGTCGTCGAGCCGTCTCTTGATGAATGGTCAGCCCAAAACATGACTGATTCGACTTCCCGAAATTCTGCCCTTAAAGCCGATCCCCGGTTGCAAAATTACTTCGCCGGCGAAGAAGAACGTCGCGCCGCGACCCGCGCCATGTTCGATCAGGCGGCCAGCGGTTATGACCAGGCCGAACGGATTACCGCGCTGGGCAGTGGTGCCTGGTATCGGCGCGATGTTTTGCGGCGTAATGGTTTGCAGGCCGGCATGACCTTGCTCGACGTCGCCGCCGGCACCGGCCTGGTGGCCACCGAGGGGCAGCGCCTGATCGGCCCGAGCGGGCGCCTGCTGGCGCTTGACCCATCGCCCGGCATGCTGGCCGAACTGCGCAAGAAGCTCGATGTGGAAACCATCGAAGCCTATGCCGAGTCGATTCCGCTGCCGGACAATCACGTCGATTTCGTCTCCATGGGCTACGCCCTGCGTCACGTTGGCGATCTTGATCTCGCTTTCAGCGAATACCACCGTGTGCTGCGTCCGGGCGGGCGGGTCTGCATCATGGAAATCAGCCGGCCGCAGAGCCGTTTCGGCCAGATGCTGCTGCGCGGCTACATCGGTGGTGTCGTTCCCTTCCTTGCCCGGCTGCGCCGTAGTCAGGCCGATGTCAAACTGCTCTGGGAGTACTACGGCGATACCATCGATCTTGCCATCGAGCCTGAACGTATCATGGATGCCATGTGCCGGGCCGGCTTCGTCGAGGTCAAATGCGTGCTTACCTTCGGCATCTTTCGCGAGTACCTCGGGCGTAAGGCCTAAGCATTTTTGCCCATTTTTGACGGTCGACCGCAGGCATGAGATTCATCCTCCTCCCCCCGCTAGCAAGGGCACTCCCGGGTCTATTCAGGCCATGAAAAAATCCCTGCACCAGTTTTCCCTGCGTTATCTGATCGCCGATGCCGCGCCGCTGTCGGCCCGCGAGCGCTGGTTCAGCGCTTTGGCCGGCATCCTCGGCATGCTGTTGATGCAGGCCGTGCTGACTGTTGTACCGGCCGGGCCGGGGGTCAGTTACCTGCTGGCACCGCTCGGGGCGTCGGCGGTGATTCTCTTTGCCTTGCCGCACAGCCCGCTGGCCCAACCCTGGTCGCTGGTCGGCGGTTTGCTCATTTCAGCCGGCATTGGTGCTTTGTGCGGTCTCTGGATACAGCCGAATTTTCTCGCCGTCGCCGTGGCGCTCGGGCTAGCCATCTGGATCACCGCCTGGCTACGCTGCATTCATCCACCGGGCGGCGCCATGGCGGTGGTTTTCGCGCTCAGTGCACAGCAGCAGTCGGTGTCGCTACTGACCGCCGGGTTCAATACGCTGGCGGCTTTGGTGGCGGTGTTGGCAATCAATAATCTGCTGCCGGGGCGGCGCTATCCGCAATGCATGCCGAGTGCGCCAGACCGCCAGCCGGTTCGGCCGCCACGGAGCAGCATCTGCCACGAAGACCTGCAACATGCGCTGGAGAAACTCGATACCTATCTCGACATCAGCGAAGACGACCTCGTTCGCATCTACGACCTGGCCACGGCGCATGCCCATCAACGGCACGATAGACGCAGCTGTGCCGAGATTATGACGACGCCGGT
>JAUYQT010000415.1 GCA_030697085.1 Azonexus sp.
TTTAAGGCAAGGGATGCCTAATTTTTGTGCGGTGCAAGGGCGCGTTACAGGCGCAGGCCAGCGGTTTCCGGCAGTCCGGCCATGATGTTGAGGTTCTGCACCGCCGCACCGCTCGCGCCTTTGCCCAGGTTGTCGAGACGCGCCACGAGCAACATGCGTTCTTCATTGCCGAAGACGAACAGATCAACCCGATTGGTATCGTTACAAGCCTCGACATTGAAAAACCCACCTTCGGTATTGCCGTCGAGATCAACCGGCAGAACGCGAATGAAGCGCTCGCCGGCGTAGTAATCGGCGATGATTTTCTGTACATCGGCCGGCGTGGCCGGGCGGGTAAATTGGTTCGGATGGATATAGGCTGTCACCGTCAGGCCTTTGTAAAACGGCCCGACAATCGGCTGAAAGATAGGCGCTACGGTCAACCCCGTATACGCGGCCATTTCCGGCAAATGCTTGTGGGCCAGGTTCAGCGCGTAGGGGCGCGGCGCGTCAATGCGTTGCGGACTTTGGTAATCCTCGATCATTTTCTTGCCGCCACCGGAATAGCCGGTAATCGAATTTGCCGCGATTTGCGTATTCGCCGGCAACAAGCCAGCGGCAACCAGCGGCTTGAGCGCCAGAATAAATGCCGAGGCGTGACAACCGGGATTGGCGATGCGCTTTGAAGCACGAATTTTTGCCCGCTGATCGCTGGCAAGTTCAGGCAGGCCGAAAACCCAATCCGGATTGATCCGATGAGCAGTCGAGGCATCAATGATGCAGGTATTGGCATTCTCGACCAGCGCCACGGATTCCTTCGCGGCCTCATCCGGCAAGCAAAGGAACGTGATATCCGACTCATTGATCAGGCGCTGACGCTCGGCAATATCCTTGCGCTTGTCAGCGCCAATCTTGAGCAGCGTAATGTCGGCGCGCTTGCCGAGGTATTCGTTGATCTGCAGGCCGGTCGTGCCTTCCTGGCCGTCGACAAAGACTTTATAGGTCATGGTGAATCCACAGTGTCTGATGTTATTTGAGGAATGAATTCTGGCAGAAAATGGTGACGATTTTGCGAAAAACCTGCTATCTGCCGATCATTTCAGCGTAAAAAATATCCAGAATCAGGCACCAGCCAACGGGCCGGGATGAACGGCTTACCCAGACAATATTTGACGATTGTCGTATCCGAATAAAAAAATTGGCCAGTCTTTGCTGCAGCGCAGCAGAAATGCTAATCTCTCGGCAAATAATTAAATTTGATTGAAGCGAGAACAGCATGAGTGAAATCGATCTGAAAACTTTCTTCCTCGAACAGGTTCGTCTGTTCGAGAACTTCCCGGCCGACAAGGTTGAGGAAATCGTC
>JAUYQT010000425.1 GCA_030697085.1 Azonexus sp.
GTGGGGGAGTGGGTAGTAGGGGAGTGGTTAGTAGGGGAGTGGGTAGTAGGGGAGTTGTTAGTAGGGGAGTGGGTAGTGGTCTTGCCTTCGCTAGCAACTCCCCTACTAACAACTAACAACTCCCCTACTAATAACTAGCAACTGTAGTAATCCCGATACCAGGCGACGAAACGGCCGACGCCTTCTTGCACGCTGGTGCCGGGAACGAAGCCAACCCAGTCGTTGAGCAGGTCGGTATTGGCGTAGGTGGCCGGGACGTCGCCATCTTGTAGCGGTAGCAGACGCTTTTCGGCTTTCTGGCCGAGAGCATCTTCAATGGCGGCGATGAAATCCAGCAATTGCACCGGATTGTTGTTGCCGATGTTGAAGACGCGGTAGGGCGCATTGCTGCTTGCCGGGTCGGCGGAAATTGCGTCATATTCTGGGTTGACCGCAGCATTCTTGTCGAGCACGCGAATGACGCCTTCGACGATGTCGTCGACGTAGGTAAAGTCACGTTTCATGTCGCCGTAGTTAAAGACATCGATCGGTCGACCTTCAAGAATGGCCTTGGTAAACAGGAACAGCGCCATGTCCGGGCGGCCCCATGGGCCGTAGACCGTGAAGAAGCGCAGGCCGGTGGTGGGTAGGTTGAAGAGGTGGCTGTAGGTATGCGCCATCAGTTCGTTGGCTTTTTTGCTGGCGGCGTAGAGGCTGACCGGGTGATCGACGCTGTCGTGTTCGGAGAATGGCATTTTGGTATTGCCGCCGTACACGCTGGAGCTTGAGGCGTAGACCAGATGCCGCACTTTGTGATGGCGGCAACCCTCGAGAATGTGGGTGAAGCCGACGATATTGCTCTCGATATAAGCGTGTGGGTTTTGCAGCGAGTAACGCACCCCGGCCTGCGCGGCGAGGTGGATCACTTTGTCAAACTTCTCTGCGGCAAATAATGCGTCCACTCCGGCTCGGTCAGCAACATCGAGTTTGACGAAGCGGAAGTTGGCATGGCAGGTCAATCGCGCTAGCCGGCTTTCCTTGAGACTGACGTCATAATAGTCGTTCATGTTGTCGAGGCCAACGACTTGATCGCCACGAGCCAGCAGGCGCAGCGAGGCGGTTGAGCCGATAAAGCCGGCGGCGCCGGTCACGAGAATTTTCACGGGTACACTCTAAGCAGGAAAGTTTTGATTTTAACGCAGCGTTGCATCGGAATTCTGTCGCTCCAGCATTTTGGAATATTTCATCATGCTATTAAAGCAGCCGATGACAATATGAATCAGCCCGGGCAGACCATCGCGATAGCCCTGTCGGATGACATAAAACTTGATGAAGCGAATCAGCGGACTGAGCGCGATACGCCCGAAACTGGCGCGTTTACCCGCCGCCAGCGCCATCTCGGCGGATAGCGTCGTGTAGCGATTTTGCTTGGTCAGATAGCAGGCCAGCGATTCGGCCGAGTCGTGCAGCAGATCGCCGGGCAATTCGTCGATGCGACACCGGGTGATGACTTTTTCATGGACCGCATCATCCGACCAGCGCGCCTGGCGGCGGTCAAACAGGCGCAGGCTCCAGTCGGGATAGCCCTCACCGTGCTTCAGATAGCGGCCGAGGAAGCGGTTGCAACGGGGGAAGCGAAATGCTCGCGCCGTATTCTCTGCGGTCAACGACGCTTTCAGGGCATTTTCGATGCTGACTTGCAAGGTTGGGCTGACGCGCTCGTCAGCGTCCAGGCAAAGCACCCAATCGTGGCTGGCGGCTTCGATCGCGAACTGTTTTTGCGGCCCGAAGCCCAGCCACTCCTGGGTGATGACTTGGGCGCCATAACGTTCCGCCAAGGCGGGTGTGCCGTCGGTGCTGCCGGAATCGACCACGACAATTTCATCGGCAAAGCTGACGTTCTGCAGGCAGGCTTCAAGTTGCGAGGCCGCATTGAGCGTGATGATGACAACAGAAAGCGGCTGGCGCGAGGCGGGCATTTATAATTGGCGCTTCGAAAAGCCGTCATTTTATCTGCCGATGCGCATCCTGATCGTGAAAACTTCCTCGCTCGGCGACGTTATCCACAATTTGC
>JAUYQT010000445.1 GCA_030697085.1 Azonexus sp.
CGGATTGCCGCCGCCCACCAGGGCCACGGCCGAGGCGGTGTGATGCGGCTGTCGAAATGGCCGAACGCCGAATTCTTCCGGCTTGAAATGGCCGAGCAGCGAGAGGACGGCCGCCGAAGATTTGGCGGCTTCCAGCGCCAACGCCGGCATCAGGCCGGGCAGACGTGCGGCGAGCATGGATTTGCCCGAGCCGGGCGGGCCGACCATGAGGAGCGAATGGCTGCCCGCGGCGGCGATTTCGAGGGCTCGTTTGGCTTGCGCCTGGCCGCGCACTTCGCTCAGATCGGGGAAATTTGGCTGTTTTTCGACGTCGACCGCAGCTGCCGCTGGCAACGGCGCCTGGTCGGCTAAATGGGCGCAAACGTCGAGCAGGGAACGGGCGGAGAGAATATTGCCGGCTCCGGTGAGGGCGGCTTCGCGGGCGCTGGCTTCGGGCAGGATGAAGCATTTGCCGTTGTCGGCGATTTGCAGCGCCATGGCGAGTGCGCCGCGGATCGGGCGCAATTCGCCGGAGAGCGAAAGTTCGCCGGCAAATTCGTAATCGGCCAATGGTTTGGCCGGAATCTGGTTGCTGGCGGCGAGAATGCCGAGCGCAATCGGCAGATCGAATCGCCCGGATTCCTTGGGTAAATCGGCTGGTGCAAGGTTGACGGTAATCCGTTTTGCCGGGAACTCGAAGCCGGAATTGAGAATGGCCGCCCGGACGCGGTCGCGGGCTTCCTTGACTTCGGTGTCGGGCAGGCCAACCAGCGTAAAACAGGGCAATCCGCTGGCGATATGGACTTCGACAATGACCGGTGGAGCGTTCAGGCCATCCAGCCCACGGCTGTTGGCGATGGCCAGCGCCATGCTGGGCTATTCGCCCGAGCGGGCTTTTTCCAGCGCCGTGACGCGCGCTTCCAGTTCTTTGAGCTTGGCGCGCGTGCGGGCCAAAACCAGGGTCTGGACGTCGAATTCTTCACGCGTCACCAGATCGAGTTTGGCGAAGACGCCGCTCATCGCGGCCTTGGCATTTTTTTCAATATCTTTTACTGGTGAATTGGCCAGTAGGGCGCTCATTTTGGCGCCGAAATCTTCAAGTGTTTTGGGATTGAGCATGAGGTTCCTCCG
Source organism: Azonexus sp. (assembly GCA_030697085.1). Taxonomy (GTDB): domain Bacteria; phylum Pseudomonadota; class Gammaproteobacteria; order Burkholderiales; family Rhodocyclaceae; genus Azonexus. The sequence continues at coordinate 1,111 of JAUYQT010000445.1, forward strand.
TGGGCCGGCAGTGTAGCACAGGGGGTATTGCAGCTTTTTCCGATGATCCTTGATTCCTCAGTTGGACGTATCCGTTGGTGCGTTTGGGCGGGATGGCCTGCGCGAAGCAACGACGCGGCAGGCTCATGCCTGCAAGGAGGCGCGACAAAGCAGGACGCCCGACCAAATGTGCCAGCGGATGCGTAGCGCTATCACCCGATGGGTGAATCGCATCGAAGGAGGAAAAGCTCGTATTCACAAGGCTTACCGGGAAGGGGTCAGTGGTCAACTGAGGAATCAAGGATGCTTGCTCGGGTGTGGTGCGTAACGCTCTGTAACTGCACGGCTTTGGTGCGTAAGGTGGCTTGTATTATTGTTACAGGCGGTCTATTCCTTGATTTTTATCAATAAATTGACCTGGCACGTGTTCTGCTAATGCTGTATTGCACAAATTATCTTTTGCCTCAAATCATTCAATAGGAGAGTAACCATGAATAAGTCCCTGATTGCCCTGGCCCTCGTCGGCGCCTTTGCTGCTCCAGCCTTTGCTCAAGAAGCGCCGGCTAGCCCGCATACCGTGACGGGCAATGTCAGCCTTGCTACTGACTACATTTTCCGCGGTATTAGCCAGACCAACCACAAGCCAGCCATTCAGGGGGGGGTTGACTATAGCCATGCGAGCGGTCTTTACGCAGGCACCTGGGCCTCGAATGTTGACTGGGTCTCTCCGGGAATTGAAGACAACAACAGCATGGAATGGGACTTTTACGCGGGTTACAAGGGCGCTGTAACGAGCGACATCTCCTATGACCTCGGCGTTTTGCAGTACTACTATCCCGGCGACAAAAAGGCAGGTATTCCGGAGGCTGATTCAACCGAAATCTATGCTGCCGCCAGCTGGAAATTCCTGACCTTGAAATATTCGCACACGGTTTCTTCCCACTTGTTTGGCTGGACTGGCTATTCAAACGGCACCTTCAACAACGACAACACGCGTGGTAGCGGCTATTTCGATTTGTCCTCCAGCTTTGACCTGGGTAATGGTTGGGGTGTAGGTGCTCATATCGGTCATCAGACGATCAAGAATAATAGCGCCGCCTCTTACACCGACTGGAAACTCGGTGTTACCAAGGATGTTGGCTTCGGTGTTGTGGCGCTGGCCTACACCGACACCAATGCCAAGGGCTGTGGCAATGTGGATCGGATGTATTGCTGGGGTGCCAATGGCGACAAGGATGTCGGTAAGGCACGCGGCGTACTTTCCTTCAGCAAGTCTTTCTAAATCCAAATCGCTATAAAACTCCCCTGCCGGTGTACCGGCCGGTGCCAGCGGGGGCGTAAAACTTCAATATTGTGAGGAATACTGATCATGAAATTCGTTACCGCCATTATCAAGCCGTTCAAGCTTGACGAAGTGCGCGAAGCTTTGTCCGCCATTGGCGTTCAGGGCATCACGGTCACTGAAGTGAAGGGTTTCGGCCGGCAAAAAGGGCATACCGAGCTCTATCGGGGTGCTGAATATGTCGTCGATTTTCTGCCTAAAGTGAAAATCGAGGCGGCTGTCCGGGCCGATCAAATCGATCAGATCATTGAAGCCATCGAAAAATCTGCCAGTACCGGCAAGATCGGTGACGGCAAGGTTTTTGTCTTCGATCTTGAGCAAGTCGTGCGTATTCGGACCGGTGAAACCGGCACCGATGCCCTCTAAGGAGCGAATCATGAAACGTTTATTTGCATTGCTAGCGCTGGTCGGTGCCGTCGGTTTCGGCGCACCGGCCTGGGCAGAAGAGAAAGCTGCAGCGCCGGAAGTGGCCGTGGCACAGGTCGCCGAGGCTGCTCCGGCCATGGCGGTTGTGGCCGCCGCTGAACCGGCGGCCGCTGCGGCGCCGGCCCTGGTCCCGAACAAGGGTGATACCGCCTGGATCATGGTCTGTGCGGCGCTGGTCATCCTGATGTCGATCCCTGGCCTGGCGCTCTTCTACGGGGGTCTGGTTCGCACCAAAAATATGTTGTCGGTGCTGATGCAGGTCTTCGTGGTCTTCTCGCTGATTACCGTGCTTTGGGTGGTTTATGGCTACTCGGCGGCATTCACTGAAGGCAACGCTTTCTTCGGCACACTCGACAAGCTCTTCCTGAAGGGCGTTACGCCGGAATCGGTTGGCGCCACCTTCTCCAAAGGCGTGGTCATTCCCGAGCTGGCTTTCATCATCTTCCAGGGCGCTTTCGCAGCGATTACCTGTGGCCTGATCGTCGGCGCCTTCGCTGAACGTGCCAAGTTTGCGGCCATCCTGGTCTTCATGGTGATCTGGTTCACCCTTTCCTACATCCCGATGGCCCATATGGTCTGGTATTGGGCGGGTCCGGATGCCTACACGGATGCAGCGGCGGCTGAGATTGCCGGGGCAACGGCTGGCTTCCTGTTCCAGAAGGGTGCGCTCGACTTTGCTGGCGGTACCGTGGTTCATATCAATGCCGCGATCGCCGGTCTGGTCGGTGCCTACATGATTGGCAAGCGCACGGGGCTGGGTAATGTCGCGATGGCGCCGCACAGTCTGACCTTCACGATGATCGGTGCTTCCCTGCTGTGGTTTGGCTGGTTTGGTTTCAACGCCGGCTCCGCCCTCGAAGCCTCCGGTGGTGCTGCGCTGGCCATGGTTAATACCTGGGTTGCCACTGCCGCTGCTGCATTGTCCTGGATGTTCGCTGAATGGATTCTGAAGGGTAAGCCTTCGATGCTGGGTGCGGCTTCTGGCGCAGTTGCAGGCTTGGTCGCCATTACGCCAGCCGCGGGTTTCGTCGGCGTGATGGGTGGCATCATCATCGGCCTGCTGGCTGGCATCGTCTGCCTGTGGGGCGTCAATGGCCTGAAGAAGCTGCTCGGTGCGGATGACTCACTCGATGTTTTCGGCATCCATGGTATCGGCGGCATCCTCGGTGCCATCCTGACCGGGGTCTTCGTTGATCCGGCACTCGGCGGCACGGGTGTCTATGACTACGTGGCCAACGCTGTTGCTCCGTTCGACATGACGACGCAGGTGATCAGCCAGCTCTGGGGTGTCGGAACCGTGGTTGTCTGGTCTGGCGTGGTATCGATCGTCGCCTACAAACTGGTTGATATTGTGATCGGTCTGCGTGTGCCGGAAGAAGAAGAGCGTGAAGGTCTTGACCTCACCTCACACGGCGAAAGTGCCTACCATCACTAAGACGATGCAGCTGATGGTCCGGGGTCAGCCTCGGACCATGGTTCAAATGCAACGAAGCAGTAAAGTTTGTCTTTCTCTCCCTTTGGGCACCTTTGGGTGCCCATTTTTTTGGGAAACAGTCTGCGGATAAAAATGGCTTTGGCCCACCGCCCTGGCGTTATCAAGGGCAGCATCGGCTCAGCGTGTGACCGATCAGCCTCAGTAAAAAATATTTGCCGTTAGTGATAAACCGGCAAAACGCCAGGCCGCATCAGCAATTACTGGTGCTTTTGACTTCGCAAGGTGCGTCAGCTTATTTGATCAGTGGCAGCAGCGCCCGAAACTCATCGGTGCCGGCCTTGTGGAGCCATTCAAAGAGCACCATTTCGGTGGTGACGATACCAGCGCCGGCGGCACGCAAGCGTTCGATCGCGGTATTACGACTATCAAGGGTGCGCGAAGCTGCGGCATCGGCAACGAGAAAAACCTGAAAGCCCGTGGCGAGCAGACCCAAAGCCGTTTGCAACACACAAACATGCGTTTCCATGCCAGTCAGAATAATCTGCGGGCGCTTGGCAAGCTGAAGCATTTCCAGCACGCCAGGTTCGGCGGTGCAGGAAAAATGAATTTTCTCGAAGAATTTGGCGTTGACCGTAGGGCCTGCCCCTGTTTCTACGGTCGCCGCATTGCGAATATCGGCCAGACTGGTGCCG
>JAUYQT010000468.1 GCA_030697085.1 Azonexus sp.
TCCCGAAGTTTCAATCCACGCTCCCCGTTGCCGGGAAGCGATGCTTTCGCTTGCGTTCTCCGAACGCTGGGTGAAGCTCGTTTCAATCCACGCTCCCCGTTGCCGGGAAGCGATGCCGACAGTCACGCCGAGCTGCTTTTGCAGTTCGTTGTTTCAATCCACGCTCCCCGTTGCCGGGAAGCGATGCTCATCTCACGTAACTATCAGAAGTTACAGCACAAAATCACCGCATTGCGCGGACGTTCTGAACCAAGAGCAAAATCGATCTTACACGAGATGGCAGTGTACAAAAAAGCTGAATTAATTCAGGGTGATAGTTCAAGCGCGAACCTCCCGGAGAAACGTTGGTCACTTTAGGTTCGCGCAAATTCATAGAACAAGCGGCGCATCAAAGTCAGTTGCCCGGAAACAGCCGTGCTCTCTGACTTCGTAACCTTTCAATTCGGCGATGCGATAGAAGCGCAGGTTGTCTTCACCAACCTTGATTTCATCGACAAGGCTACGCTCTAGCGACTCAAATCGGGCGCGGTCAACTTGGCATTCAAAGACTGACTTTTGCACTCGTTGCCCAACGCTTTCACAAATTTTGGCAACACGCCGCAAGCGGCGGCGGCCTTCGCGGGTTTCTGTATTTACGTCATAGCAAACAATAACCAACATGATCAGCGCACCAGATAGGGTAGATATTCGGCAGTATCACCGCGCAGGGTTCGAGCCAGTAGTCTGGCTTGCAGGTGAGGCAGCAGGCCGAGCGGGATAGGCTCACTGATCAACGGATGGCTCAGGTTTTCCTGTTTGCGTTCCTGGTACGCAACGAGGACGACCTTGCGTGCGTCACCTTCGAGCAGCACCGCGCCGCCTTCACGCTCAACAAAGTCGTCTGGCCCGATTTGCCCCCGGTTGATCAGTGATAAGACCAGACGATCGGCAAAGGCACGAAACTCTTCCATCAAGTCGAGCGCCAATGCGGCTCGGCCGGGTCGAACGACATGCAGAAAGCCGATTTGTGGATCAAGGCCTGCGGCCTCAATCGCTGAACGGCAGTCGTTCATTAGCAGCGAATAGACGAAGGAGAGCAGCGCATTGATTCTGTCCCTTGGTGGTCGTCGATTGCGGCCATCCATGCGAAAGCTCTCGCGGGCACTGGCCCGCACCAGATAGGTTAACGCCGCGAAATATTGCCGGGCGGCTTCACCCTCCAGCCCACGCAAGGTGTCGGGGTCGGTTGCGCCAGGCAGGGCGCGCAATGTTGCCGCCAGATCGGCGGCCCCTCTTGCCAGTACGCTCGCCTCTTCCGGCACTTTTGATTCACGCGAACCGCGCAGCAAAACCTGCCGGCAATTGCGCACCTTGCCAGCGATGCAGTTTCGGGCTACGCCGAGCGCAAAAGCGGGGTCACCGGCCAGTCGGTGCTGGGCTTGCCGTAACAGCACATTGCCCGAAACTGCGCCCTCCAACCGCGCCTTGAAACGGCCGTGCGTATCGAGCAGAACCAGACTGATCCCCTCGTCGGCCAAGCGGTGCATTAGTGGTAGCGAAACCGAGACATGGCCGAAGCAAACAACGGCCCCGAGGTGATGCAAGGGCACGCGCAGGCGGGTTTCCTTTTCGAGCTCAACGCGCAATGTGTCGTTATCAAGATGGATGTAGCTTTCCGGCGTTGTCACATAAAGCGTATTGAGCAGTTGCATATCAATCTTCCGGCTGAAAAAGGGCAATCAAGGCGGCGGAGCGCGCCGGGGATTGGGTTGCAGCTTCCGGTTGGCAAAGATCACGTAGCGAGCAAGCGCGGCAATGCTCATCATTCAATGGTGGCGGCAGTGCATTGGCTGAAAGTAGTTGCCGGACTTCGCGCACGGCTAATTCCGTTTTTGCCCTTAATTCCGGGTTGACCGCAACAATGCGCCGCCGCCGGGATGTGGCGTAATACAACGCCCCTTCCGGCACCGGGCGAGCAAACATTTCCTCAAGACAAAGCGCCTGCGCCGCCAACTGCAGATCATCGCAAGCCGCAATGTCGGCTCGCTTGTGGCGGGAGCCGTGCTTGTATTCGACCGGATACGGCGTGCCATCAGGTGAAAACTCGACAATGTCGGCCTTGCCCACCAAGCCAAGGCGGTCGCAGAAAAGCGGCAGGGCGCGCTCGACTCGCAGGCCATCGCGCACCTCAAAACCGGGATCATCCACCCGCTTGTGCAAAGCTTGGCCGCGCTGGGTAAACAGGTTCTCGGCAAAAACCTGCTCGACGTGAATCAGCGCGCATTGCCGTGGGCAATAGCACCAATGCTGGAGTGCCGAGAGGGTGATCGGATCTAATAATTCTGCAGCCATCGCTCAGCCTCGCGCATGGTGTTGGCAACTTCCTTGCGTTAGCATTGCCGAAGATTTTATGGAGGTTTGGATCATGATGAATTCCCCACTTGAAGATATCGAAGCCGCTGCCATGCAATTGGCGCCGGCGGAGCGCGCCCACCTCGCGGAACGTTTGCTGGTCAGCCTTGATGAGGATGACGAAATTCTTGCGGCCTGGGTTGCAGAAGCCGAACGCCGGGGCGATGCGTTCGACCGCGGCGAAATGGGCGCCATTGATTTCGATGAAGCCATCGCCCAAGCTCGCGCCCGAATCACCAATCGTCGGGCGACATGAGCGTTGTTTTTCTTAAGTCGGCTCAGGCCGAACTCGATGCCGCTGTTGATTATTACGCCGGACATGCCAGTGAGCGGGTTGCTGAAGCTTTCTTGCAGGATGCCCTGCACACGCGCCAGCGTTTGATCAAACACCCAGAAATCGGCATTGCTGTCTCGAAACGGTTGCGGGCACTGGCTTTCAGGCATTTCCCCTATTCCTTGATTTACCGGCATTCGGAAGACACCATCAGCATTCACGCCATCGCCCACCAACGTCGCCGGCCAGGGTATTGGGCCGGGCGGCGTTGAGGGCTGTACTTAAATGCGTTTAATTAGCGCGACGCCCGGCGGCAAAGCGTCATCGTCCACCGTTACCGTGTAATCGTTAAAGCTGCGCGGTACGTCGACTCCATCTTTCCGGGCAATTTGAATACGCTCGAACAACGCATGGGCATGGGCGTTACCCAGTTCGGAGTCGTGCTTAAAGACGTAGAGGCCACGGGTGGACATTTCCCCTCTGGCCGCAGAACGGTCATGCTCAAACATGTTTTCCAGCGCCTGCCAGAGTAGTTCGAGGTCGTTCTCGTCAAAGCCGGTTTGCTTGGCAAGGAAGGATGAAACGAAGCCGTGGGCGACGTAAATGCCATACGGAACGGTGTGCTTGCGGCCCATGGTTCGGTTGTCG
>JAUYQT010000477.1 GCA_030697085.1 Azonexus sp.
ACCGTTGCCGATAAAACACTCGACACCATCACTCACGATGCCGGACGGCAACAGAATTATTTTATAGAACTGCTCACCCACGTCCAGCGTATGACCAGCGTTCTGACCCCCCAGGAAGCGCACCACGCCTTGAGCGTGATCAGTCAGCCAGTCAACAATTTTACCCTTCCCCTCATCACCCCATTGGGTGCCTACAACGATGACATTTTTAGCCATTTTCTAATCCTCTTGAATCGCTTCAATAATCCATTTTCCGCCGACCAACACCAGCTTTCGGTCACAGAACGGGCCTTCACAGGCGGTTTCTCCGGGCAATAACTCGACAACGATTTCACCCTGTTGACGCAAAGCGAAAATATGATCGGCCAGCAACCTGTCATGCCCAGCGCACGCGGCCAGAATACCGGCCGGTTCGCGGCACGGCGGCACCAGACGCGCTAGTTCACGCAAGTCCATTGAAAAACCAGTCGCCGGACGTGCTCGGCCGAACGTTTTTCCTGCACCATCGTAACGTCCACCCAGCGAGATTGCTGCCGGGTAGTCGGGACAGTAAGCGGCGAAAACCACACCATTATGGTAGTGATAGCCGCGCAAATCAGAAAGATCGACCGAGAATACCAGCTCGGGGGCAGCATCTATCAGGTGACGCAAGCCCGCCAGGGCAGACGTAATAGCGGGTAATTGCGGTAGTTCGACTGCAGCCCGAGCAAGCACTTCAGCGCCGCCATAAAGCTGCGGCAAGGCCAGCAGGGCTTCACGATACGGCGACGCGACATCGGCACAGACATCCATTAATTCAGGTACATCCTTGGCTTGCAACAGGCTAAGTACTTTGTCCTCAGTGTCTTTTTGCAAACCGGCCGCTTCAGCCAAGGCGCGGAAAATAGCGACATGGCCAAGGTCGATACGGCTAATCGGCAGCCTGATCGCGGCAAACGAACCCGCCATCAGACGAATAATATCGAGATCGGCCTCAATACCAGCGAAGCCGTAGAGTTCCGCACCGATTTGAACCGGCTCGCGACCAGCCGAGACGCTAGCCGGTAGCGTATGCAGCACGCTACCGCAATAACTAAGGCGAGTAACACCTTGGTGATTGAGCAAGTGGGCATCGATACGCGCCGCCTGCGGCGTAATGTCAGCGCGCACGCCCATTGTCCGGCCCGAAAGCTGATCAACCAGCTTGAAGGTACGCAACTGCAGATCCTGGCCGGCGCCAGTCAACAACGACTCCAGGTACTCGAGCATCGGTGGCATGACAAACTCGTAGCCACGAACCCTGAAGTGATCAAGAATCGTTCGACGCAGGCGCTCAATGCGCGCGGCTTCAGCCGGTAGCGCATCAGCAATATATTCAGGTAACAGCCAGTTCATGAGAAAAGCATCAGTAATACGACGCCGATAAGCATCGAAGTCAGGCCAATAAAACGAATCTGACCATCCGAGAGTTGAATAAGGCGGCGAAAGGTTTCACGCCATGCCGCCGGTGCGATAAATGGCATGATGCCTTCAAGGACCAGCATCAAGGCAAAAGCCAGCAGAATCGACGAGGTCATTTTCCTTTGTCGTTGCTGCGCCCACTACCCTTCATATACTTGAAGAAATCAGAACTGGGTTCAACAACCAGGATGTCGCTCTTGTTCTTGAAGCTGCTGCGGTAGGCTTCCAAGCTGCGGTAAAAGGCATAAAAATCCGGACTCTGGCCAAAAGCCTGACCATAAGTTGCGGCGGCCTTGGCATCGCCTTCACCCTTGATTTTCTGAGCATCACGATAAGCATCAGCAATGATCACCTCACGTTGACGATCGGCATCAGCCCTGATCTTCTCAGCCTCGGCTGAACCTTCTGAACGCAATTCATTGGCAACTCGCTTACGTTCCGCCTCCATTCGACGGTAGACCGCATCACTGACCTCAGTCGGCAATTCAACCCGCTTCAAGCGAACGTCAATAATCTCGATACCAATCTTGCGGGTATCTACATCCGCCTTTTTCCGCATCTGCTCCATGATCTGATCACGTTCGCCGGACACCACATCATGCACCGTGCGCTTACCGAACTCCTCGCGCAGGCCGGCATTCACCGTCTGGTTCAAGCGCGTCCTAGCCCGTGCCTCATCTCCGCTCACCGAGATGTAGTAAAGACTGGGATCAACAATGCGCCACTTGATGTAAGAATCCACCAGCACATTTTTTTTCTCGGAAGTAATAAAGCGTTCCGGATCGGTGTTGTCGAGGGTAATGATGCGTTTCTCAAAATACCGCACATTCTGGATCATCGGAATCTTGAAATTCAGACCAGGCTCGGAAATGACCCGCTTGACTTCACCCAATTGAAAAACCAGCGCATATTGGCGTTGATCAACAGTGAAAATCGACATCGCCAACACCACCAAAATGGTCGCGACAATCCCGCCCAATAGATTGATACGTGAACTCATTACCGTCCCTCCCGATCACGCGAACGAAGCGAACTTGACGATCCGGCACCGACCGGGCGTTCAAGTTGTGGCGGCACCTCCGAAGATATGCCCCCTCCCGTTCTATTGGCGACCAAACCGGCTGAATTGTCGGCTGCACCGATTTGGGCTGCCGTCACACCGGCCGCACCCTGCATTAGCTTATCAAGTGGCAAGTAAAGCAAATTACCCTGCCCCTTGGCGTCGACCAGAACCTTGCTGGTATTGGCGTAAACCTGTTCCATGGTTTCCAGATACATCCGCTGACGGGTCACTTCAGGTGCTTTTGCATATTCGACCTGAACCTGTTTGAAGCGTGAAGCATCACCCTCGGCAGTCGCAATCACCCGTTGCTTGTGGCCGTTGGCCTCCTCCATCAAACGTGCCGCCGTACCTCTTGCCTTCGGAATCACGTCATTGGCGTAAGCCTGGCCTTCATTCTTTTGCCGCTCCAAATCCTGGCCGGCTTTGACGGCATCATCAAAAGCTGCCTGCACCTGCTCTGGCGGCTGCGCATTCTGCATCGTCACTTTGGAAATCAGAATGCCACTCTTGTAACGATCAAGGATGGTCTGCATAAGTTGCGCCGCCTCAGTCGCGATCTGTTCACGACCTTCGTAAAGAACAAAGTTCATTTTGCTCTTGCCAACGATTTCGCGGAGCGCAGACTCTGCCGCCCCCATAACAGCCTCATCTGTCGAACGGTTGTTAAACAAATATTCGACCGGATCTTTCAGAATGTACTGAACGGCAAACTGAATATTGACGATATTCTCGTCATCAGTAAGCATCAGCGCCTCTTTCAGCACCTTGTTTTTTTCACTGCCGCGGTAACCGATCTCAAGGGTACGCACCCCGGACAAATTAACCAGTTCATGTGACTGAAATGGATAGGGGAAACGCCAGCGCAAACCCGGCTCGGTCGACTCTTTGTAACTCCCGAACTGCAACACCAAGCCACGCTGTGAGGCATCGACAATATAGAAACCAGAAGCCAACCAGGCAACAGCAACCAAACCGAGGATCAACCCAAGACCACCTCCGAGGAACTTCGGATTGAAATCGATCTGCGGCATACGAGGGCCATCGCCACCGCCATTACCCTTGCCCCCACCTTTTTTGCCAAACATTCCGTTCAGCTTTTGATTGAAATCACGCCACAACTCTTCCAGATCTGGCGGACCATCATTGGGACGACGTGGGCCGCCACCATTGGGCTTGTCACCGTCGTTACCACCACGGCCGCCCCATTGCGGGTCATTAAGTGACATAAATATACCTAGTGTTGGAATCATCGATGTAGGGAATTCAATTAACGTAACTCAGTTGGGCTTCACGCTCGGCATCTGCCAGCGCCTTCTGCCTTGCTCTCGCCTTTGCACGCGCGTATTCAGCCAAAGCTTCACGCAGCGCTTCAAGCCCCTCTCCGGTGCGCGCACTCACTCGAGCGCGCGCGATATTACCATATTCATCCTGATCGACTCCCGGTGCAGCCTCGGTCAGGTCAATCTTATTCCAGACAATTAATTGCCGGACATTACGCGCGCCGATTTCCTGAAGAACCTTATTAACCTCAACAATCTGCTCATCACGCGCATGACTGGCGCTGTCTACCACATGTAACAACAAGTCAGCATCGGTCGCCGCTTCGAGCGTCGCGTGAAACGCATCAACCAACGAGTGAGGCAAGTCGCGGATAAATCCAACCGTATCCGAAATCACAATATTACCAGCCCCTTCAATCCATAGCTTGCGCGAAGTGGTATCGAGCGTTGCAAAAAGCTGATCGGCCGTATATACACCGGCATGCGTCAAGGCATTGAACAACGTGGACTTGCCGGCGTTGGTATAACCAACAATCGAAACATTCAGCACCTCACCCCGCATGCGCGCCTTGCGCTGCACGTCCCGCTGCCGAGAAAGCTTGGCAAGTCGCTGCTTGAGCAATCTGACACGAGCACCCAGCAAACGGCGATCGGTTTCAAGTTGGGTTTCGCCAGGACCACGCATACCAATACCGCCCTGCTGGCGCTCAAGGTGTGTCCAGCCACGAACCAGGCGGGTCGATAAATGTTCGAGTTGTGCCAACTCAACTTGCAACTTC
>JAUYQT010000513.1 GCA_030697085.1 Azonexus sp.
GGGGCTCATTTCCTGATAAGCCTGCCAATTAAAACCATCCCCCTGATCGCGAATCAGAAATTTCAGTACGCCATCGCTACGGCGAACCAGCACCTCGGCGCACCGGCTACTGAATTCCGGCAAATTGAGTAGACGTTCAATTTCACTGTCCAGCCCGCCATCTTCAAGCAGCGCCGATTTTCGCTCGTAGCCGATGGCCAGGTTGCCATGTTCTACTGCATTGAGCATCAGTTCGGAAAGGCCGAGCACAATCCGACCCGGCTCAGGCGCTGCATTGGCCAGCAAGGTCGCCAGATCACGCGCCTGCTGCGGGGTACGGAAAGAAAAACGCGCTTCGGCGAGACAACCGAGCACGCCCCCCTGACGCTTGACCTCATCCTGCAAGGCCTTGTGCCCGAGATAATCACGCGTTGCCGCAGCAACAATGGCGAGCAGCGTATCGGCGGAAAATGGCTTGATCAGATAGTAGTAGGCCCCTGCCTTGAGACCTTCGAGCACATCGTGGTCAGCGCTCAAACCGGTTTGCATAATGACGGGAAGACGCCACAGTTCAGGCCGTGCTTTCATCCGTCGCAAAACCTCGATCCCATCCATATCCGGCATCAGGCGGTCGAGCAAAATGGCATCAAAACGTTCCGGTGTTGCTTCGATCAAAGCCCAGGCCGCCTCACCGGAATCCGCCTGAAGCACTTGATATCCTTCACAGAGCAGATTTTCCGCCATCATCTCGCGGCCAATTGGCTCATCATCAACGACCAAAATGCAGGTTTGTACCAAAGTTGTTTCCTTGCTTATTAACCGCTGTTAACAGCCGCAAAATCACACTGCGAACCAACTATACACAATCCAGGTACGACTGAAAATTTCAAGCCGAATGCAAAGCCAAAGACGCCAACCAGGTCCGCGCTCCCAAACCCGCCGCCCGGCCACTGGTCAGACAAGCGGTCAGCAGATAACCGCCGGTCGGTGCTTCCCAGTCGAGCATTTCACCCGCGCAGAAAACGCCGGGCAAATTCTGTAGCATCAAGGCTTTGTCGAGGGCCTCGAAGCGAACACCGCCGGCTGTGCTGATTGCTTCATCGAGTGGCCGAGGCGCGATGACCGGCAAAGGCAGCGCCTTGATCGCCGCGGCCAGACTGGCCGGCCCTGCGGTCAACGTCGTAAATGGGCATAATTCACGCAATAACCCGGCCTTGACGCCATCGAGGCCAAGCCGGCGACGCAGGTGATTGGCCAGCGAATCCCGCCCCTGCGGCCGGGAAAGCTCAGTCGTCAGGCGCGCCAAGCTGCGGTCCGGAGCGAGGTCAAGCGTTAGCGCCGCCGCCCCAGCGCTTTCCAGCGCATCGCGCAACGGGGCCGATAGTGCATAGATCAAGCCGCCTTCAACACCGCTTGCCGTAATATTGAACTCACCCTGCTGCGCCCGCCCGGCAATTCGGGCAACCACCGACTTCACCGGCTGGCCGGCAAAACGCTGGCGAAAATGGGGACTCCAGGTAACGTCGAAACCACAATTACTCGGTTTGAGTGGTGCGACCGAAACACCCTGCGCAGCGAGCAGAGGCACCCAGGCACCGTCTGAACCGAGCTTGGCCCAACTGCCGCCACCCAGCGCCAAAATCACCGCATCGGCCTGAACCCGCACCTCTCCGGCTGGCGTGGAAAAAAGCAGGCAACCATCCCCAGCCGGCCCTTGCCACCCCAACCAGCGGTGCCGCACATGAAAATGGACGCCCTGCTGACGCAGGCGATGTAGCCAGGTGCGCAACAGCGGGGCGGCTTTCATTTCGACCGGAAAAACGCGGCCGGAAGTCCCAACAAACGTTGCAATCCCCAAGTCGTGAATCCAGGCGCGAAGCTGTTCCGGGCCGAACGTATCGAGCATTGGCGAGAGCTGATTTTCCCGTCGGCCATAGCGCGCCTTGAAGTCGCTTATTGGCTCGCTGTGGGTAATGTTCATACCGCCTTTGCCGGCGATCAGAAATTTGCGACCGACGGAGGGCATGGCATCAAAAACAGCCACTTCCAGGCCGTTACTGCTGAGGCCTGCCGTTGCTTCCAGGGTCGAAGCAAGCGCTTCGGCCGCCATCAAACCGGCTGGGCCACCGCCAACAATGGCGACCCGACGCATCACGACGTACTCGCGCTTGCTGTCAGATTAGCCATTTTTTCCGGCTCGCTTGGCTTTTTGCCGAGCACGGCTTCTGGTGGGTCCGCATGAACCGACAGCGCGGCCAGCAAGGCCGCCGGAATTTCTTCTTCATCGAGCGGCGTCACCGTCACAGCCACTTCCGGCTCGGTGCCGCCGCCACCGAGGATGATGCCGCGTAGCGGCGAAATATCGGCAAAGTCGCGCCCGATGGCAACCGTGATGTGTTCGGTATTCGGCAGCAGATTATTGGTTGGATCAAAATCGACCCAGTCATTACCACAATCCGGTGCGTAAACCGAAACCCAGGCATGCGAGGCATCGGCGCCGATCAAACGCGGCTTGCCCGGCGGTGGCCGGGTCAGCAGATAGCCACTGACGTAACGGGCAGCAAGGCCGATGGCGCGCAGGCAGCCGATCATCAAATGGGCAAAATCCTGACAAACACCCCGTTTTTTTTCCAGCACCTCCAAAATTGGTGTCGACACCGTCGTGGCTTCGGGGTCAAAGGTAAATTCCTTGAATATCTTCGCCATCAAGGCCTGAGCACCGACTAGAATCGGTCGCTCCGGAGGAAAGCAATCGGCCGCATAGGCGGCAAGTTCATGCTTGATACGAACATGCGGACTCTCGAAAAGAAAGCGCATTGCATCGAGATCCTCTGCCCGCGGCGCCGTCGAATCATAGGCCAGATGGGCCCGAACGCTTTCCCATGGCGGCGACTGCTCAATATTTTCAGGCAGGTGCGGGGTGATGGCGATCGTCATTGTCGAACGGAGAAGCAGGTGGTCATGCGGCGCGTGAAAGGCAATCCAGCTCACCGGATTGCCAAAGGGGTCACGCCCATCACGCCGCCAGGTGGGCGGCGGATCAATTTTGATGTGCTGTTCGATGACTTGCTGCCAATCGAGTATCCGCGGCGAAAGGTGAAGTTGCTGCTGCGAAAGCGACACGATACTGCCATAGTCGTAACGCGTTTCATGCACCACATGATAACGAACCGGTTTTTCCACCATGATCAAAGCGCCATTATTTGTCGGCTGACATCGCCGACGTGCGTGAAATAGCGCATGCCGAGCCAGCTGGACAGCTTGACTGCCGCGGCGTTCAAGCCTTCAAGCAGGCGCGCCATCTCGAGACAGGCGGGGCACTCGTGGCAATCGACGAAGTGCAGATTTTCAAGCCGCTCAAGGTCGAAGCGGTTTATTTCAGAAAGCGCCTGGGCTAGTTCGCCTTCATTGGCTTCGCCAAGCTCACGCGCCATGCGGTCAAGGTAACGCGCCAGCACGCTGGCTTGAAAAACAACGCCATGCGGATTGCTTTCATCGAAAACGAGCAGATCAAGCACCGGCAGCAATTCTGGCGAACGCGAATAACGCGACCGATAGGTGATGATCGAATCAGTCAGTTCAAGCAGTGATTCGAGACACCCCACACCTCGTGCCGCAGGAATGCGGAGAAAATTGGCAACCGCCAGCGCCAGGAAGGAAAGGCGTTCCAGACGGCGACCGATGATGAGGAAACGCCAGCCATCATCACGCGTCATGTTATCCATCGCGAAGCCGGTCAGCGATGAGGAGACGCCAAGTACGCGATCAAGAAAGGCAATGGCTTCAGTCAGTGTCGGGTGAGTTTTTTGGGCCTGTTGCTGCTCGCGCTGCAGGCGGTTCAACGAATGCCAGTGATCGAGTGAGAGGCGTTCGCGCACATGCGTGGCCGACCACATCAAATGACGAATATTGCCGGCCAGGCTACCCGGCTGATTCGGATCGTAAATCGCTTCAAGCAACACATGCTCGCTGCCCTCGCCAACTTCAGCATCCTCTTCCGGCTTGGGCAAAATACTTAGCCGCAGGGCCAATTCAAGCGACGAGACCACGGCGGGGGTCTGTTCTCCACCTGAGCCGACCAGCCGGTTCAACGCCACCCGCAACATGCGGGCGCTGTTATCGAAGCGTTCAGAATAGCGGCCAAGCCAGAACAGATTCTCGACAACGCGTGACGACAAATTAGCCCCGGCACGCACCAGATCGCGAACACCGACCGAGGGTTTCAACAGAGAAAATTCACTGACCGGGCCATCGGTCAACACCCAGACATCTTTCGAGGAGCCACCACGCTGCATCGAAATAATGCGGGCATTAGCGCCGCTAGCTACCCGGGCCAAACCGCCGGGCATTACCGAATAACCATCCGGCGAAGCCACTGCATAGGCACGTAGCCCGCCGGGTTTGGCCAGCAGGCGACGCTCGTGCGAACGGCTCCAGGTGGGAACCTGCGACAGATTGACGATTTCCTGAGCCACGTAGGCATGCGGTCGCGCCTCGATTCGTCGCAACATGTCTGCCCGCGCGGTGCCCTTCAGCTCATGGCCAAAAACCGGCTCCATGTGCTGAGTCGGATAGGCGGCCTTGATGACCAGATCGTCGAAGTTTTCACGCACGTAATCGAGCGCCGGCTTTTCGCCGCACCACCAGGTGCCCACCGAGGGCATGGCCAGTTCCTCACCGAGCAGTTTGCGGCAAATAGCGGGCAAAAATCCCATTAATGCCCCAGAAGAAAGCAGGCCGCTGCCCAAGGCGTTGGCGATAACAACCCGCCCGGCGCGGGCGACATTGAGCAGGCCGGGAATGCCGAGGGCCGAATCACCGCGCAGTTCGAGCGGATCACAATAGTCATCATCCTGGCGACGCAAAACGACATGGACACGCTTCAATCCACGTAACGTCTTGAGGAAAAGCGTTTCGCCGCGCACAGTCAAATCCTGCCCCTCGACCAGCGGAAAGCCGAGATAACGGGCAAGATAGGCGTGTTCAAAATAGGTTTCGTTGTACGGCCCGGGCGTCAGCAGCACGATATGCGGCTGTTCGTTTTCGTCCACCGGCGCCAGCGCGGCCAGTCCGTCCTGTTGATCGCGGAAGAAATCAGCAAGATGTTGAACGTGCAGATCACGGAACATTTCCGGAAAGACGCGCGAGACGATCAGTCGGTTTTCCAGCGCATATCCGGCGCCCGATGGCGCCTGCGTACGATCAGCGATGACCCACCATTGACCATCCGGCGAACGCGCCAGATCAACGGCGTACTGATGCAGCCAAATGCCGCCAGCCGGCTTGATGCCGCGACAGGGCCAGAGGTAGCCGTGCTGACCGTAGACCAGTGCCGGCGGCAACAGGCCCTCGGTGAGCAAGGTTTGATCACCGTAAATATCGACCAGCATGGCATTAAGCAGCTTGGCGCGCTGAGCAACGGCAGCCGAGACATGCGCCCATTCTTCGGGCGAAATAATCAACGGCACCGGGTCAAGCGCCCAGGGGCGATCGGCGCCGTTGGGGTCAGCGTAAA